>CALGRN010000341.1 GCA_937880835.1 uncultured Prevotella sp.
GGGAAATTCGTCGAGGCGGTGTTCATTCCTGACGGTGACCGGGCTACCCTGTGCATATCATCGCAGGTTGGATGCAAAATGAATTGTCTGTTTTGTCAAACCGGTAAGCAAGGATTTGAAGGAAATCTTACTGTTACCGATATTCTTAATCAGGTTTATTCATTACCGGAACGTGAAAAACTAACTAATATAGTTTTCATGGGGCAAGGAGAACCGATGGATAATATAGACAACGTGCTGACATCAACAGATATTTTGACCTCCGATTATGGTTATGCATGGAGTCCGAAACGCATTACCGTAAGCAGTGTAGGTGTGAAAGGTAAGCTGAAAAGATTTCTTGAAGAAAGCGAATGTCATGTTGTCATAAGTCTTCATTCTCCTATTGCCGAACAACGGATGCAACTCATGCCAGCCGAACGCGGCATGTCTATAAAAGAAATAGTGGAACTTCTGCGCAACTATGATTTTAGTCATCAGCGGAGATTGTCGTTCGAGTATATTGTTTTCAATGGTGTGAACGACTCGATGCAGCATGCGAAAGAGATAGTAAAACTGCTTCACGGGCTTGAATGTCGTATAAATCTCATACGTTTCCACAAAATCCCCGACGTTCCTTTGCAAGGAGCTGACGAAAAGAAAATGGATTTTTTTCGGGATTATCTGACATCTCACGGTATATTTACAACAATAAGAGCGAGTAGGGGGCAGGATATTTATGCCGCTTGCGGGCTTCTAAGCACAGCTAAAAAGGGCGGTGAAATATAGAGAAAGCTATGAAATCGGTATGTGTAGTTGTGCTGATATTGGTTTCTTTCACGGCTTGTGATAAGAAAAATCCTATATTGCCAAGAAGCGGGGGAAAACCGTTCGAGGTTCTTTTGGTAGGTGATAAGGACAGCATATTATATAATGTGCTAAATGATAATGTCGAAAATCTTCCTCAGCCGGAATCGATGTTTGATGTATCTGTAATTGATAAGGAACATTTTAACATGTCTGTAAAGCATGCAAGAAGCATAGTTATGGCAGACATAGACAGCAATCTGTACAGTAAAGTGAGCATAAGATATGATAAAAATGTCTATGCAGAGCCTCAGATGATAGTGTATGTGAATGCTCCTTCGATAGAGAAACTACGTGCATACAAGCATCTTGACAGATTGAATGATTTGCTTACACGGCATGAGATGAATGTAGAAATAGGCAGATTGGGCAAAAAGCATAATTTGAGAGCAAAGCAGACATTGTACGAGATGTTTGGAATGTATATGAAAATACCTGCCGATATCAATTCGAGCAAACGTGGTAAAGACTTTATCTGGATGTCGGATAATGCTTCAAGCGGTATGCGCAATATCTGTGTTTATCGTATAGGACATAATGTAAAGCACGATTATATAACGTTTCGTGATAGTGTTATGGCTGCTAATATTAAAGGCGAAACCGACGATATGTATATGAAAACCGTAAAAAACTCCTGTTCTTTCTATACGACAGATAATAAACGTAATGAAGAGATTATCGTAAGAGGATTGTGGGAGATGCACGGTGATGCTATGGGAGGTGCATTTGTGAGTCGCATCATAAACAAAGATGATATGGCGATAGTAGCCGAATGTTTTGTTTATGCACCTGAAATGAAAAAAAGAAACATATTGCGTAAACTGGAAGCATCGCTATATACGTTAAAAGCAGGCAAGGATAAACATCATAATAAATAGATGATAACAGAATTACAATTATAAAATCAATTATAATAAGAGTTTAAATGAACTTATCAAAACAGAATATGGAAAATAGAAAAATACGCGTTGCAATAACGCATGGAGATACGAACGGGATAGGATATGAGATGATTTTCAAGGCATTTGCAGAGCCGGCAATGCTCGAATTATGTACACCTATTATATATGGTTCACCGAAAATTGCCGCTTATCATCGCAATATACTGGATATTCAAGCAAACTTCACGATAATAAATAATGCGGAAGATATTCACGATAACAAACTTAACTTGCTCACAGCGTTTGACAACGATATAAAAGTTGATATGGGGCAGCCTGCACAGGACGCATCAAAGGCAGCTGTGACTGTGCTTGAACGTGCGGTGGAGGATTATGAAAAAGGACTTTTCGATGTTCTTGTTACAAGCCCTATGAATTTTGACGGTAAGCAGGAAAACGGCAATGGAATCACGGGATATTCGGAATATCTTGAAAGAAAGTCGGCAGATGACAGTAAATCACTGTCAATTCTTGTGAAGGAAAGTCTGCGTATAGGACTTGCTACCACACGCATTCCGCTGTCAGAAGCAGTTAAGTCGATAACAAAAGATTTGATAGAGAACTCCATAAAAACGTTTGCCGTAAGTTTGAAGCGCGATTTCCGCATCTCAAATCCGCGTATTGCAGTGCTTGCAATAAATCCGAAGAATGATAGCAACGGTCAATTCGGCACAGAAGAACAAGAGATTATAATTCCCGTAATATCCGAACTGGCAGAAAACGGCATCAATGTTTTTGGTCCTTATGCATCGGAAGATATATTTGAAGAAGGCGGATATACTGCTTTCGACGGTGTTC
>CALGRN010000342.1 GCA_937880835.1 uncultured Prevotella sp.
ATCCGCTTGAATATGCAGGCGAGAGATGTGCCGACAAGATACGCCGAATAAGGAAAAAACTGCGCGAAAAGCATGCCGACGGAATGCTCGTTGCAGCACTCGACGACATTGCATGGACTCTTAACATGCGTGGAAACGATGTTCATTGCAACCCTGTGTTTGTGAGTTATCTGCTTATTTCTACCGATAAGGCGACACTGTTCATTGACTCCGAAAAGCTGACGAAAGACGTCGCGGACTATCTAAAAGCCGAAGGAGTGGATACGGCAGAGTATTCCGACGTGGCAGAAGGATTACGCAGATATGGAGAATACAATATTCTTTTAGACCCTGACGAGATAAATTACACCTTATTTAATATAGCGAAATGTCCGCAGGTGATACGTTCCGTTTCTCCGATACCTGCCATGAAAGCGGTAAAGAACGATGCAGAGATAGCCGGTTTTCATAACGCTATGCTGCGAGATGGAGTAGCAATGACGAAGTTTCTCTATTGGTTGAAACCCGCAGTTGAGCAAGGTGGGCAGACGGAAATGTCGATAAGCGATAAACTTATGAGCCTGAGAGCGGAACAGAAGCATTTCAAAGGAATATCCTTCGATACGATAGCGGCATATCAGGAGCATGGAGCGATTGTTCATTATGAAGCCACTCCCGAGACAGATGTCGCCTTGAAGCCGGAAGGATTGATACTTATAGACAGCGGAGCGCAGTATCTTGACGGAACAACGGACATAACGAGAACTGTGGCTTTGGGCAAACTTACGGAGGAGCAGAAACGTGTTTACACTCTCGTTCTTAAAGGACACATACAGCTTGACATGCTTAAATTTCCGAAAGGAGCATGCGGTTCGCAGCTTGATGCACTCGCAAGAAAAGACATGTGGCGTGAAGGCATGAACTATATGCATGGTACAGGGCATGGAGTTGGAGCATATCTGAATGTTCACGAAGGTCCTCATCAGATAAGGATGGAATGGAGGAGTGCACCGCTTTTTGCAGGAATGACGGTCACTGACGAACCTGGTATATATCTGGAAGGTAAGTTCGGAGTGAGAATAGAGAACACTTTGCTGATAACTCCTTATATGACGACGCAGTTCGGAGAGTTCTTGCAGTTTGAAGCACTCACGCTTTGCCCTATCGATATCACGCCTGTAATAATGGAAATGCTGACAAACGAAGAAAAAGAATGGCTGAACGCATACCACGAAAAGGTTTACGAAAAGCTGTCTCCATACTTGACTGACGAGGAAAAAGAATGGTTGCGTTCGTTCGTTATCCAAGCGTAATAAAACTTGAAAACCATACATCCTCATACGTTTTAATCTGTTGCTTAATCCGATAGATTGAAATGTATGAGAATGCTTTGATAAAACTACTTTTTCACTCAACAAGTATGAAATACCGAAACTGATTGTAACAAAAAATCAGTATGCAGAAATCATACGGTTATAAACTTGCTCATAGGTTGCACGAGATACCTTTCCTTTGCAAACAAAAACAGTTTTTTATTTTGGAATTTGCTCTGTTTTTATTAACTTTGCAACGGTTTAAAGTAAAAAGATGAAATCTCTTAAAGAATTATTTAATATAGGTAAAGGTCCTTCAAGTAGTCATACTATGGGCCCGCAACGTGCTGCTCGTATATTTGCAGACAGAAATAATAATGCAAAGAGATTTGAAACGACTCTTTACGGCAGTCTTGCCGCTACCGGAAAAGGTCACCTTACGGATAAGGCAATAGAAGAAGTCCTGAATGAAATCGCTCACGTAAGCATCGTTTGGAAGCCTGACGAGTTTCTGCCGTTTCACCCTAACGCAATGAAATTCATTGCATTCGACCACAACGACAATGTTGTTGACGAATGGATTGTTTACAGTGTGGGCGGAGCAGCATTGTCTGAGGGGGAGAATGACACGGGACTGTTCAATAATCCCGATGTTTACGACATGCAGAACCTGTCCGAAATAATGCAATGGTGCGAGAAAAACGGATGCGGATATTGGGAATATGTCGCTCAATGTGAAGACGATGATATATGGATTATTTGAAGTTGATATGGGAAACTATGCAGAAATCCGTTGAAAACGGACTTAACAACGAGGGCGTTTTGCCCGGACCGCTTAAACTTCCACGCAAAGCTTCAAACTATTTTGTAAAGGCTTCGGGCTATAAACAATCGTTGCAGTCGCGCGGTTTGGTTTATGCTTATGCGCTTGCAGTAAGCGAAGAGAATGCATCGGGAGGCACAATAGTGACTGCTCCCACTTGTGGTTCGAGCGGAGTATTGCCCGCTGTGCTCTATCATGTTGCAAAAGTGCACGGTTTCAGCGATAAACGCATACTGCATGCAATAGCAACTGCCGGTCTGATAGGTAATGTTGCTAAGACAAATGCCTCTATTTCCGGTGCGGATGTAGGTTGCCAAGGCGAAGTAGGAGTGGCATGCGCGATGGCTTCGGCTGCTGCTTGTCAACTCTTCGGAGGCAGTCCTTCGCAGATAGAATATGCTGCGGAAATGGGGCTTGAACATCATCTTGGAATGACATGTGACCCCGTTTGCGGCTTGGTTCAGATACC
>CALGRN010000343.1 GCA_937880835.1 uncultured Prevotella sp.
CGTTGCTTCCGGTAATACATATCATCTTGGAATTTGTGTAACGTCCTGCAAATTCAATCTCGCTGATTATACCGATGCCTCTCTCGGCGAGCTTTTTCACCATAGGTGCTTCCTTAGGTATGCCCGGACTCTTTATGACTTCATCGGCATTGAGTATCTTTTCTTCGGTATGTCGTTCCTCTTCCCACTCTATTCCGTGTTCGTCGAGCATCTTCTTGTATTTATCTTTTATCTTCGACATGTCCGAAACAAACACATCAAAGCCTTCTTTCTTCGCCAATATTGCTGCGCCTGCACCACTCTCGCCTGCGCCTAAAACAACTATTCTTTTCATATATCGATACTTATCTTATTTTCAATGTTATTATAGCGAACGCTGCCAATATGATAGTGATTATCCAGAAGCGTATGGTTATCTTCGATTCGTGCTTCGCACTGTGCGGTTTTTTCATCAAATAGCGACACTCCGGGTCTAATTGCGAGTCCTGAGTACGAAACGCATCATGTATCGGAGTACGCTTGAAAATGCGTTGTTTTACGCCTTTACGCTTTCCTATCTTGTAATACCACACTTGCATAATGACGCTCAAACTTTCCACAAAGAATATTCCGCAGAGTATGGGGAGCATGAGTTCCTTGTGGATTATTATTGCTCCGACACCTATTATACCGCCTATCGTGAGCGAACCGGTATCTCCCATGAACACCTGAGCAGGATATGCGTTGTACCAGAGAAAACCTATTAGTGCGCCGATGAAAGCGCAGAAAAACACGACAAGCTCCTGAGAACCGGGTATGTACATTATGTTGAGATAGGAGGCATACTCGATATGCGAACTGACATAGGCGAGTATGCCCAATGCCACACCTATTATTGCAGAGTTTCCGGCACACATTCCGTCCATTCCATCGTTGAGATTAGCACCGTTGGAGACTGCCGTTACAACGAAAATAGTCATAACTACGAACAGAATCCAACCTGCTGCGGTCTTGTATTTTCCACAAAACGACATCACATGAGAATAATCCAAGTTGTGCCCTTTTAAGAAAGGAATTGTCGTTTTCAGCGATTTTCGGGCGTCACTGCGATGTTTTATAACCATCTCCTGATTATTTTTACGCTCTATTGCGAGGTTTTCGTTTATCTTAACGTCAGGACTTGACCACAGAACAATACCCACAATAAGACCTATTCCTACTTGTCCTACAATCTTGTATTTTCCTTTCAGTCCGTCCTTATTACGCTTGAAAATCTTTATAAAATCGTCCATTCCACCGAGAAATCCAAGCCATACGGTTGTGATTATCATCAATATGAGATATATGTTGCGCAACCTTCCGAGCAATATAACAGGCAACAGTATTGCAACGATTATAATGATACCTCCCATTGAAGGCACTCCTACCTTGTTTACTCCAAACGGATCTGTTTCAGCATCACGCTGCGTCTCGGTTATCTGCTTGCGTTTCAGGAACTTGATGAAACGTTCTCCGAACCAAGCGGAAATGGCGAGAGATAATATAAGTGCCAATAATGCACGGAAAGAGATGTAACCCCACAGATGTGAACCTGATATTCCGTACTGTTCCAAGAATCTGAAAAGATAGTATAACATATTGTTTTATTTTCTGGTTTGTTAAATCAGACGATACTTGCGTGCTTGTCTAACCGTTGAATATCTCGCGTAAGACTTCCTTATCGTCGAAATGATGCTTCACACCTTCTATCTCCTGATAGTTCTCATGCCCTTTTCCTGCAATGAGAATGACATCTCCTTTCCGAGCCATCATACAAGCGGTGCGTATCGCTTCGCGTCTGTCGACGATGCTTAACACTTTCTTCATCTGTTGCGAATTAAGCCCGCTGAGCATTTCGTTGATTATTTCCTGCGGATTTTCGAAGCGTGGATTGTCGCTTGTTACTATAACCTTGTCGCTCTGTTTAACAGCTTCCTGCGCCATAATCGGGCGTTTTCCCTTGTCACGATTACCGCCGGCGCCGCACACCGTTATTACATTTCCCTTTCCGTTAAGCACTTCATGAATGGCAGAAAGGACATTTGAAAGCGCATCGGGAGTGTGAGCGTAGTCAACAACGGCTGTATATCCTTCGGGAGAGTACACCGGTTCGAGTCTTCCGCTTACACTTTTGAGCGCACTCATTGCCACAAGTATGTCGTCAGGTTGTTTTCCAAGCATCACGGCAGTACCATAAACGGCAAGCAGATTGCTTACGTTGAACTTGCCGATGAATTGAACTCCCACTTCACGATTGTCTATTTCGAGATACATTCCTTCAAAATGACACTCCAAAAGTTTAGCTCTGAAATCAGCCATCGAACGCGTTGAGTATGTCTTAACGGAGGCTTTAGTATTCTGAACCATTACTTTTCCGTTCTTGTCATCTGCATTTATTATGGCAAAAGAGCCTTTCGGAAGGTCATCGAAGAAAGATTTCTTGGCATCACGGTAGTTCTCAAATGTCTTATGATAGTCCAAATGATCGCGCGTAAGATTTGTAAATACACCGCCTGTGAACTTCAATCCGCATATACGTTTCTGCGCAATGGCATGCGAGCTGCATTCCATGAAAGCATATTCGCATCCTGCTTTCACCATATCGGCAAGCAACTTGTTAAGCTCTATCGCATCAGGTGTCGTGTGACTTGCAGGTATTTCCACATCTTCTATATAATTGCAGACAGTTGATATAAGTCCGCATTTATGTCCGAACTTACGGAACATATTATATAATAATGTGGCAATGGTCGTCTTGCCGTTTGTGCCAGTTACGCCTACCAACTTCATCCGTTCGGTGGGATCTCCATAGAAATGGGTTGCGATGGGGCCTACCACTTCCTCGGTGCTTGTGTATTGCACGTAGGTTACACCCTGGGCCAGTGATTCGGGCAAGGTCTCACAGATGATGACTGTTGCTCCCAGCTCGATAGCCTTGGCAATATAGTTGTGTCCGTCGGCTTGCGTTCCACGCATGGCGATGAACGCATTCTGTGTCTTGACCTGTCGTGAGTCTATCTCGACGCCAGTTACTTCGTGCTCGATGTCTCCAATGACCTGCATCGGAGAAGTGCGTTCTATCAATTGTTTCAGTTTCATATCTCAGGTTTATTTTAAGTTCAACGTTATGGTCTTTCCTTTGGCCCCCTTGGTGCCGGCAGGTATGCTCTGTTCTGTGACACGTCCTGTGCCACGGAGGCGTACTTTTAATCCCTCTTGTTG
>CALGRN010000344.1 GCA_937880835.1 uncultured Prevotella sp.
AATTATTTTAATAAATATTAATAATTAAATAGTTATATTTTATAAAACAATAGTTTAATACAATTATTTTAAGATAATTTTAGTAGGTGTTTATTATTTTTGAAAATGATTTAGAATTTAAAGGAAAAAGTATTCCTCCTGTAATTTTAGGAAATGCTCCTTTTCTTGCTGATGCTTATTTTGGTCATAGAACCAGATTATATAATTTAGATTTACTTAGAAATCCTAATAGGGTTGCAGGGATTATTGAAAAATCCTATGATTTGGGTGTTAGATCTATTAATTTAGCTAATAATTCAAATTTACTTAAAGCATTTAAAATAGCTACAGATAATGGTGTAGATATGAAAGTAGTTTCTACACTTGGTAAAACTGATATGGATTATGTATTTCCAGATTATAGTCAAGCACGTAAAGAAGCTACTATTGAAGAAGATATTGCAAAATTAGTTGAATTTGATAATTCTGTAATGCTTATTGATGAGTTTCTTGTAGATAGTTATGATTGGGATTATTTAACTAAAATCCTTGAAGCCATTAATGAAATTGGAATTTCAGCAGGTTTGATTACTTCTTTCCCATTTAAAACAAGTGAAAAACTTTTAGAATCTCCATTACTTGAAGATAAAAGTTTATTTGATTTTTATATGGTTCCTGTAAATAAAGTAGCTTATATGATGGATTGTGATGATTTTAGAGAAAATAATCAAGAAAAATTAGCTAATTTATTAAAAGAAATTGATAAAAAAATAATTATTAATAAAATTTTAGCCGTGGGGATTCAACCACCTAAAGAGGCATTTGATTTCTTAAAAACATTAGATTATGCTGATATGGTTGCTATTGGAATAGCTTCTGAAGTAGAAGCTGAACAAACTTTCACAGCTTTAAAAGAAGTTTAATTTCTATAAAAGTAGTTAATTTTTAAAAAAGAAGTTTAATTTTTAAAAATATTTTGGGCATGTTTTATTTTTAAAAAATTACTTATTCCAATTTTTATTTTTTAAAATTTTTATATTAACTTATTTTTTTCTTTCAATATAAAGATTTAAAATCATAACAATAAGTGCTAAAATACCTAATACTAAAACAATTTTGTTGTAAGTTTGGGTTACACAAGTTACTGTAATTATAATAATAAGTAAAATTATACATATGAGAATTACTTGATTTTTAGTGATTTTCATTTTATCTATTCCTATTTTTATTTTTTAAATTATTTTAGGATTTTTTATTTTTTAAATTTTTAAATATTTTGAAATTAGTTTATTTAATTATTTTTACGCTCTTTAACTAATTTTAAAAACTCTTTTGAATCTTTGACTTCTTTCATTTCCCAAGATTTAATAACTGGAATTCCATCAATTGAGTTATTAATTTTTTTATCTTTTAAAATAAAGAAAGATTCCGAGGAAGTAATTAAAGATAAATCTTTTAAACTAACTGCCATTTGTTTTAATTTTTTAGTATTGCTTTCATTTGGCATATTTACATTAGCTATTAATGGATTTTCATTTTTTATTTTTTTATCTCTAGATTCTTTATCTTGTCTGCTTATTTCTGATTTAGCTAATGTATCAAATGGACTTTTATTTGTTGAGACAACACCAAAACCTAATTTAGCTAAATCTTTAGCATTATCATGATGTTGAGTATTTGGAATATTTTTATTACTTAAATCGGCTTTAAGTTTAATATCTTCTTCACGATATGGTTCAAATAAATCAATATCTAATGTGATTTTTGTATTTAAAATTCTCTCTAAATCCATAGCTGTTTCTGTATTTGCACGAACAATTCCATTTTCATATTTATACATTGTAGCACGTGATACATGGGCAAGATCAGCTAAATCCTTTAAAGATAAAGAATATTCTTCTCTATATTCCTTTAAAACATTTCCATTGATTTTAACATAATATCCTCCCCTATCTGCTAATATTTCAGGATATTCATCATAAACAATCATGTTTTTTAAGGTTTCAAATCCAATAGCGGGAATTCCATGTCTTTCATAAACAACATCTTCTTCTAAGATATGGTTTTTAGACTTTAAACCTACAATGAGGGGTGATGCTAAAAATACTTGGGAAATTTGTCTTATTTCTTGAACATGAGATTCATTTATACTATCAATATTAACAAGGACTTTTAAGATAAGTAAAAGTAATTTTTTACGTGCAAGAAGGTCAAAACAACTTTGTTCATAGAAGTTTGAAGTTTCAAAACCTTCTTTATTTAATAATTGATAAACTTCTTGTATCAATTGATTTCTATTCTGTATCATAAAAATTCCTCATTCTTAATAGCTAATTATTTATTTTATTATGGATAATATTAATTTAGATATTGTATTTAATAATCTTATTGTTTTATTTTTCAAAATATGTTATGATTAGAATTTTAGGAATGTTATTATGAATTTTCTTTATGTGGGTATTGATGATACTGATTCTCCAGATGGGATGTGTACTACATTTTTAGCTTCAACTATTATCAATGAATTAAAAGCAAATAATATTGAAATAACTGGATTTCCTCGTTTAATTCGTTTAAATCCTTTTGCAAGATTTAAAACAAGAGGAAATGGAGGGGTTTCTTTTAAAATAGCTATTAATGAAGATAATTTTCAAATTAATGATATTGAATTAGCTAAAGAAATTATCTTAAAGAATGTTAGTGAACTTTCTATGTTTGATTGTGATAATACAAATCCGGGAGTTGTATTTTACCAAGGAAATATTACTAATGAGATGGTTGATTATGCATTCCATGCTATTTATGATATTATAACTATTGAAGAAGCAGAAGAATTTGCATCTAAAATTGGTGCTGAAATTCATAAATTTAAAAAGGGTAGAGGTATTATTGGATCTATTGCTGCAATTTCTTGCCCTCTTGAAGATTATACTTATGAATTGCTTACTTATAGACATAAAAATAAATATGGTACAGTCCGTCAAATTGATTATGATTCTGTAGTTAAAATGGATAGGGAAACTTATCCTGAAACTTTTGAAAATATTGATGGTGAATATTTGGCTATTGAACCTAAAACTCCATGTCCTGTTTTATATGGTATTAGATCTAATTTTCCGGAAGTTTTAGAAATTGCAAGAGATATTGTAATTCCTAATGAAGAAATTGTTGATTATTGTATTTTTAAAACAAATCAACATACTGATATGCATATTCAAAATGTTGATAAAATAGTTAATATGAAACAATATGCTTGTTATAAAGTTAAAGGTACTTTAAAAGATAATCCTCATGTAATTGAAGGGGGCCATATGTTCTTTACTTTTGCTGATGAGTCTGGTGAAATTGAATGTGCTGCTTATGAACCTACTAAAAACTTTAGAAAAACTGTTGCTAAATTAAGACAAGGTGATTCTTTAGAGCTTTATGGTGGTATTGGTGAGCATAATACATTTAATATTGAAAAATTCCAAGTACTAAAATTAAATGATATTGTCTATGAAAATCCAATCTGCAAGTGTGGAAAAAGAATGACTTCTGCAGGTAAAGGTAAAGGTTTTAAGTGTAAACATTGTGGTGCTAAAATTAGTGAAGATAATAAAGTAGCTAAAAAAATCACTCGTAACTTAGAAAATGGTAAATTTTATGAAACTCCTGTTTCTGCTCGTAGACACTTATCAAAACCTTTAATTCGTATGGATTTAGATAAAAATTAGTATTTTGATTCTATTTTTTCATTTAATTTTTTATTTAATTTTATTTTTTTAATTCATTTTTTATTTGCCCTTATTTTATTGTTATTTTTAATTATCATGATTTATCATTTTTCAGAATTATGTAGTAGGTATTTATAAACTATGAATATTAGTATAAATATGTTATGTTTCATTTATGGAGGTATTTTTTATCTTTTTTTATTAAATTTTTATTAATTTCTTTACTTATTTTATTGTCATGATTTATCATTTTTCAGAATTATGTGGTATGTATTTATAAATGATGGATTAATAATCTAAAATTAAGAATAATTATATGTTTGGTTATTCGATATTATCAAAATTTAATTAATATTTAAATTTCTTTGTAATATGGATTTAATTTTAATTAATTGTTCATATTTTATGTAGTTTTTAAGTTATTAAGAGAATAGCTGAAGGGGTAATGGTTTTATTTATTGAGTATTAATTGCTAAATTGGCTATTTCCAGTGGTTTAAAGATTATTACTGTTTTTAATGTAGGAATTCCATTAATCATACAACCATTAGGGGATTTAGGAACTTTGATTGCTTTGCCTGTTGCTTTACTTTTAGGTTTTAGGCGTGAAACTATTGGTATGTCAACTTCTATTTGTCGTGAACCTGATTTAGGTATTATTATTGATAAGTTTGGTTTTAAATCTCCAGAAGCTCGTGGAGTTTTATCTATTTTTGTAATAGGATCAATTATTGGTACTGTTTTTATTAGTTTTTTATCCAGTATTTCAGCTTCACTTATACCTTTCCATCCATATGCTTTTGCTATGGCTTCTGGTGTTGGTAGTGCTAGTATGAATGCTGCTGCATTAACTTCTCTTACAAATATATATCCTTCAATGTCAACTACTCTTGAAGCATTTGCTGGTTGTAGTAACCTTATTTCATTTTGTTTTGGTATTTATATGGTTCTTTTCATATCTATACCTCTTGCAGAGAAATTATACTCTTGGTTAGCTCCAAAAATAGGTAAAAATATTTCAGAAGAAGATTTACATAATAAAGCTCTTGAAGAATTGGAATCTGTTGAAGATGATGGGGATGAAAAACTTATTAATTTAGATTTATCTCCAGGATCTGTATTAAGTTGGGGTAAACTTAAAAGATGGGTTGTTTTACTTTTAATCTTTTCAGTTATTGTTGCTGTTGGTAATTGGATTGGTGTAAGCCAACCTATTTTAGATTCATTTATTGGAATGTTAATTTTATCATTACTTACAATTATTGGTATGTCTCTTGAGAGAATTATCTCATGGAGGATTCCTTCTTTACTTTATATAAGTATAATTGGTATTATTTTAGCTATTCCTGGAATGCCGACTTCTCCAATTTTGGCTCATTATATTTCATCAATTGAAATAAGTTCTATTGTCACTGCATATTTAGCTTATGTTGGTATTGCTATTGGTAATGACTGGGATAAGTTTAAAAAGATGAGTTGGAAAGGAGTTATTATTACCATGTTTGTAATTGCAGGTACTTATTATGGTTCTGCAACTATTGCTCAAATAATGTTAATTCTTTTTGGAACTATTTAAATTTAAATTGTATTTTTTATTTATTTTTTAAAAAATACTTAATTTTTTTATTTTTTTAATACCGTTATTCGGCTTTCGATTCTAAATACGTAAACGGTAAAGAAAAAGCCTTGCCACTCTGAACTTTACAGTCAAACGTGACAAGGCTTTCCTATTATATTTAATTGATTTATAAAATCTTCTTCCCTTTTTCTTAAACAAAAACAATTTTCTTAATAAACATTCCGAACTTTGCATGTTTGTAAAAATCTTTATTGTTCATAATATTATATTAAATTCCAAGAAATTTCAAGAGACTTCTATGGAATTGCCCATCGCATTGGGAAAAACAATTACCAACGAAGTCTTTATGGCAGATTTGGCAAAGATACCTCATTTGCTTGTAGCCGGCGCAACAGGACAAGGAAAGTCTGTCGGGCTTAATGCCATAATAACATCTTTACTTTATAAGAAGCACCCTAATGAATTAAAGTTTGTTCTTATAGACCCTAAGAAGGTAGAGTTTAGTGTATATGCTCCTATTGCAAACCATCTTATGGCTATGCTTCCTGATGATAATGAAGAGCCGATAATAACAGATGTCACTAAGGTTGTCAAGACGTTGAAGAGTCTTTGCGTGCTTATGGATCATCGTTATGACATGTTGAAGATTGCAGGTGCACGCAATATAAAGGAATATAACAGGAAATTTGTAAATCGACAGCTAAGTTTGACGAAAGGACATGAGTACATGCCTTATATCGTTGTTGTTATTGACGAGTTCGGCGACCTTATTATGACGGCAGGAAGAGAGATAGAATTGCCGATAGCACGTATCGCTCAGCTCGCCCGTGCCGTAGGTATTCATATGATTATTGCCACGCAACGCCCCACGACAAGCATAATAACAGGTAATATAAAGGCGAATTTTCCTGGTCGTATCGCATTCAAGGTAAGTGCAATGATAGACTCCCGCACTATTCTTGACAGACCGGGAGCAAACCAGTTGATAGGACGTGGAGACATGCTTTATCTGAACGGAAACGAACCGGTTCGCGTACAGTGTGCTTTTGTCGATACCCCGGAAGTGGAACGCATTAATAAATACGTTGCAGAACAACCTGGTCCGGTAGAGCCAATGTGGCTTCCTGAACCCACTTCGGATGAAAGCAACGGCGCAATAAACGGTTCTGCTGACCTGCAAAACCTTGATCCTCTGTTTGAAGAAGCTGCACGCTCCGTTGTATCAATGCAACAAGGAAGTACCAGTATGATACAGCGTCATTACTCAATAGGATATAATCGTGCGGGAAGACTTATGGACCAGTTGGAGAAAGCCGGTATAGTAGGAGCTGCACAAGGCAGCAAACCGCGTGAAGTATTGATTGCAGATGAAGTAAGCCTTAATGTACTATTGTCATCATTAAGATAATATAAAGAATATAAAACATGACAGCGATGAAAATAAAATTATTGTTTATATCATTGATGCTTTTTCTTTCAGCATCTGTTTCTGCACAGAATGCGGCAAAAGCCAAGAGAATTCTCGATAAGACCGCAGCAACAGTAGGGCGCAAGGGTGGGGCATCTGCCAACTTTACCATATCAGGTGCAAAGATTGGAAGCACATCCGGAACCATAGCCATAAAAGGAAAGAAGTTTCATGCGCGCACCTCTCAGACTATTGTATGGTTTGATGGAGTAACTCAATGGGCTTATGTGAAAAGGAACAACGAGGTGAATATCAGCACTCCGAGCGATGCGCAGAAGATGTCTATGAATCCTTATGGTTTTATAAACATATATCGCAGCGGTTATAGATTGAGTATGACCAATGCCGGAAAGAATTACAAGATACATTTAAAGGCAAGCAATGGAAAGCAGGCTATACAGGAAATGTATATCATTATAAACCGAAGCTATCAGCCCGTACAGATTAAAATGTTGCAGAAAGGAGATTGGACAACAATAAATATAAGCAATTTCCGCGCTAAAAATCAAAGCGATTCTTTTTTTAGATTCAATGCCAAAGATTTCCCGAAAGCAGAGGTTATAGATTTGAGATAAGAATAAGAGTATGAATAAAATAACACTATTGAGAGTTCTTAGACAACATATAAAGCTCTCGGAAAAAAGAAATATAGACTTAGAGAATAACAAATTCGCCAAATACGGCGTTTGGATTCTCTATGGTTTCGTCCTGATATACCTCATGTTTCTTGCTGTCATGTTGTCTTTAATTGCAAACGATATAAAGACAATGACTGCAACGGAGATGCTTTTCAGTCTTTCTCCATTCATACTTACAATAGATTTCGCTTTCAGATTTATATCACAGCAGACTCCTGCGCAGTTGATAAAGCCTTATCTTCTGCTTCCTATCTCAAAATATGCCTGTATAGACTGTTTTATTCTTTCGGCTCTTTTAAGTTACGGAAATCTTACTTGGTTCTTCATACTCGTCCCTTATACTATAATGTCCGTTGTGTTCAGCGAAGGAATCATAGTTTCTTTGGGCTTTCTCTTAGGATTTTACATTTTGATATTAATCAACAGTCTGTGGTACATGCTCGTGCGTACCCTTATCAGTCGCAGTATCTTATATTGGTTGCTGCCTGTTTTCGTTTACGCCTGTATTCTTCTTCCGTGGATTACCGATGATATTTCATGGCTTACCGATAAAGACTTAAAAATATTATCGCTCGATTTGTATTCCGATATAGGCTCTATGCTGACGAGTTTCAATATATTAGCATATCTTTTCCTATTCATTGTATTCTCTGCTCTTGTTTTTGCAAACAGACGTTTGCAATATATCTCAATATGGCAGGAACTGGCTTCATCGAAAGACAGTAACCTGAGAACGGTCACCAAGTTCAGTTTCTTTGATAAATTCGGAGAGATTGGAGAATATTTGAAGTTGGAAGTTAAGAGCATAATGCGCAATAAAAATATACGCAAGACTTTCATATATGCCAATGTCGCTGTTGTTCTTTTCAGTCTGCTGATTTCATTTACCGAAATTTACGACAGTAATTTTATGACCAATTTCTGGTGTGTGTATTGTTTTTCTCTTTACGGAGCGATGATTTTAATCAACATAATGGGGTATGAGGGAAATTATATTGATTGCCTTATGGTGCATAAAGAAAACATCATATCATTGCTTAAAGCTAAATATTATTTCTATTCCATGCTGCTTTTCTTGCCTTTCCTGCTGTTGTTGCCAACGGTTTTTATGGGCAAATGCACAATTCTGATGCTTGTTTCTTATATGCTTTTCATTGCGGGAGCAGGATATTGCATGTTCTTTCAGCTTGCTGTAATCAATAAGAAAACCATTCCTCTCAATACGAAATTCATTGGAAAGGTGAACGGACATGATTATGTAAAAATACTTGTAGAGATGATTGTGTTCTTTGTTCCTGTGACTTTTATCTCCATTTTGCAGAATATGTTTTCCGATACGGTAGCATATCTTATTCTTATGTCTATCGGAATCATATTCATATTTACCAATAAGTTATGGATAAGAAATATATATAACAGAATAATGTTGAAGAAATATGATACTATTGAGGGATTTAGGACATCGAGATAATAATAATCGAATACTCTGTTTTTCAATGTTTCATGCCGACGATAATTGTTCATATATGATTAGAATTTATTTTACATAATCCAACAGCATTGTTACCGAAATGCAATACCTATTGTTTCATGGTGCAGAAGCTATCCTTTTGCATTGCAAAACAATAACTTTTGCACTCTGAAAGGATAACTATTAGAACACAGTTTCTAACTGTTTGATATTCAGTATTGTAACAACACTAAATTTAATAGATAATTATTATTAAACAAAATCACGACTAAACAGCATGCAATTGCTTAAACCTTAGACGTATAATTTCGTCTATACATGTAAAAATGATATTTAAATGAATAAGGAAGAGCAGTTCATAGAAAGAAATTTCGGTAGAAAGATGCCTTTTTCCGTACCTGACGGATATTTGGAAAATCTGTCTTCGCATGTTATTGATGCGTTGCCGGAGCGCAAAGCTGATGTCATACACATAGCCGATGTGCACAAGAAACACCATCTTACGGCTTGGATAGCAGCGTGTGCAGTTGCTGCCGTTCTCGGTGTAGGAATATATCTGCAAGGTATAGGCAATGATGAGAAACCGCAGACTGTAAGTGCGGAAAGCCCTGTTATGACATACGAACAGGATGTTGATGCGGCTGTGGACTATGCAATGCTTGACAATGAAGAACTTTATTATTACGTTTCGGAGGAATAGACAATGAAAAAAGTTATTATAATATCTTTGTGTTTTATAGTATCAATGGTATCTCTTGCTCATAAGAACATGAAATTCGACCCGACGAAGTTTAAAGCTGAGCTTGAACAATTCATTACGACAGAAGCAGGACTTACACCTGCCGAAGCGTCAAAATTCTTCCCTTTGTTTGAAGAAATGTTCAATAGACAGCATAAGATGTTTAAAGAAATGAGACTGTTGCGGAAATATAAACCTACTAATGATGCAGCTTGCCGTGATGCAATAGCTAAAATAGACAGTCTTGAAATAGAGATTAAAAAACTTAATCAGGCTTATCATAAGAGATTTTTTAAAATACTTCCTGCAAGTAAGGTATTTGATATAATAAAGGCAGAAGCAAAATTTCATCGTAATGCCTTTAAACGTATGAAGAAAAATACAGGTTATGAAAAATAAAAAAAGAAACAACTTCTTTTTGATATGTTTATTTGTCTCCTTGTTTATAGTGGGACAAACGAGAGTTTATGCAGTAAATGCAGGTCCTAAACGCGAATTTCGCGGTGCTTGGATACAATGTGTCAACGGTCAGTTTCAAGGATTGTCAACGGCAGAAATGCAACGCACGTTGTCTTATCATCT
>CALGRN010000345.1 GCA_937880835.1 uncultured Prevotella sp.
TATATAAGTAAGGTAAACACCTGCCGTATCGCTTTGAAATTTCACATCAAGACGGAACTTTGTTTTCTCAACAGAAGACGCAAGGAAATAAACATTCTTCATCATCAAGTCCCAGTTTCCTTGCTTTGGATTATTGCTTGTATTCTTTAAAGCCTTTACGAACAATGCCTGATTGACATCGGAAATATCTCTTGCGAACTCACCCACCTGATAAGTCTGACCGCCATAGGTGTAGTCGTAAGCTACGGCAAGCACTTGGTCGGTTTGCAATCCTGTTTTTAATGAGACATATCCTAATGCCTCATTAACGGTATATTCTGACGGATTGAGCAGTCTGGCACTTTCAAGTTTCTCATAATCGCTACCTCCGATAAAGCCCGGTATGCCGTCCAACACGCTGGTTGATTGGTCTATGTCGCGTGCAGCAGCATAAGAACTTACTAATGAAGGATATTCAGTGTTTGCATTGTTTGAAGGATTTTGCATTCCGGTAGCACTCCAAATAGGGTTTGAAATCTTCTGATTTTCTCCCAAGTCGGTAAGTGCTATTATGTTTCTTGTGTTCTGTGTGTTTCCCGTTTTGTTCGTTACCCAGATCTCAACGTTGTTTATAGCCACTCCTGTTGTCATGTTCGGCAGTGTCTTCATACTTGCGTCATACTTGTCGCGGAAGTATTGTGAAAGGAAGAAGTGACGATTCTCTTCATAGTTAGCAACGTCTATCTCAAACGGGGTCATCTGTACTCCGCCTTTGGACGATACGCTTTTCGACGAACTTTTCTTCTGCGAAACCACCGTTTGCAACTTTAATCTTCCGAATTGCATATCGGTTCTGATACCGAACAGAGTGCTTGCACCTCTTATCAGCGATGAGTTTGCGGGGAAAGACACGTTTCCTGCCTCAACGAGTTTTATTATCTCATCTTCCTTACCCTCATATTTCAGTTTCAGATTTTGCGAGTCGAAGTCGAAAGTGGCATCGGTGTTGTAGTTCAGGTTCATGTTCACCTTGTCGCCAACTTTACCGTTCACGTTCAGATTTATCTTTTCGTCGAAATCCATTGTCGTCGTTTTCCTGTTTCGTATCGGCAACGATGGGTTTTCGATATTTTTCATTGTGGCTCCGAATTTCAGTTCTGCCGTACCCTGTGTTTTTATTCTTACGCCTCCCGGACCGAATATTTTCTCTGCCGGTCCTAAGCTGAAATGCATGTCGGCGAAGTCGAATTTCTCTTTCCCCTGAGCCTTTATGATCTCATCGTTCTTTGATCTGAAATAACGTCCGAATGCTCTTTTCTCGCTCCATTTGCGATATTCTTCGGGCGTCATCATGATAGGTGCGTTGATATATGTATCTCCTATCTTTGAACCTATGATATATCTGTCAAGCGTGTCATTGTAAACCACGTTTTGTTTCAGATTGTCGGGGCGTGCCAAATCAACCGAACTCGTATCAAGATCATTATAAGTTATTGGCGAAGTGCGCTGTACTTTCCATCGCGGATTAAGCAAAGAGTCGGGTATTGTCTCTTCTTCTATCTCAACTGCGGGCAGCGGTGTCTTTACGGTATCTTTTTTTTGTTGCGGAACATTACGGGTTCTGTTGTCTTGCCAGAATGGTAAGATGCTTCCTGACAACATCGAATATACATTGATGCTTATCAGAATGAAAATCAATCCCGTTATATATTTCCTAAATTTCATTTGTTAATGCTCTGCAAGTTCTGGCTGCAATGATGATTGAAATGATTTCTTTGTGTCGAAACTCATGCATGTAAATAGTTTATAGAGTGCTATTTAATTTGTTTCAACGCTAATTTCACCACCTGTTCAACCGGCAATTCCGGCTGCGATTTCAGTATTTCAACAACAACTTTCGATGATGGAGCGGGCGAGAAACCAAGCATGGTAAGCGCACCGACAGCTTCGTCTTTCACACCATTGTTCACCATTGTCGTGTCGCTTGTGCTTACATGCAATTCTTCTACTATTCCGCTTGCTACCACTTTGTCTTTCAAGTCGACTATTATTCTTTGCGCTGTTCGCGTTCCTATGCCTTTTACTGCTTTCAGCATCTTGTCGTCTCCATTCGCTATAACGTTACACAGTTCCTTCGGAGATATAGTCGAAAGTATCATGCGTGCGGTGTTTGCGCCCACGCCTGACACCGTTATGAGCAGCCGGTAAAGCTCTCTTTCCTGTTTAGAATAAAATCCGTAGAGCGTGAAAGAGTCGTCACGACCTCCTGTAACGAGAGATTCCTGCACATATAGCTTGACATCTTTCTTGCCTTGTATTGCCGAATAGGTGTTGAGAGATATATTAATTGCATATCCTACTCCTGCCGCTTCGACAACGGCAATAGCAGGACTCAGTTCTGTCATCTCGCCCTTTATGTATTCTATCATCTTCTGTCGTTTTGTATATATACGTTATTTAAAACGCGCTATGTAAAATATTATTGTATTTTAGGTTAGCAGATTGAGCATAAATGAATGATAAATGTGTTGCGCATGTTGCCATAAGACTGTTTCTTGACGTATGTGACATGAAAAATGAATGTCTTTTTATGCTGATTTTAGGCGTAACAGACTAAAACCTATCATAAATAATTCATTTATTACCTTTGCAGCATTTGAATACTTATGAATAAATAAGAATTAATGTCAGCATTCAACAGATGGTGTGACAACCATAAGGATTTTTATTGACGGGCAACAAAACAACGCCTTTTGTACTAACGGAGTTACGGCATCGGTACTAACGGAGTTATGGCAACAGCACCTGTTCGTTAGTCTTTTTACAGTTCAAAAGAACAATAAGAGATAGATAAAAGGAGTGAGCAACCGTTCGATTGAAGTTGTAGAAATCACGTTATTTTAAAAGGAACATTTCTCTATTTTAAAATAATTTTATATATTTGCAAAGAAAACGAAATTAATAACCTCAACTCAACGAAAATATGACACAGATAGCTATAAGTTTTTCCGGCGGTGGCTTTCGTGCTTCTTCCTATCACTTGGGCACACTTTCCTATCTTAACCACTTAAAATCAGAAGATGGAAGAACATTTCTCGAACTCGTAAATGCAATGTCCACAATATCGGGCGGCACTCTTACCGGGCTATGGTATATGATGAACAAATGCAGGGAAGTGGATACAGAAACGTCTCTTAAAACGCTTTTTGACAAGCTGGCATCGGTAGATATAATAGGCAAAGCATGCAAAGATTACTTCAATGCAAGCAACAACAACCAGTCTTTCATAAAAGAACTGACGAAGATATATGATGAACTATTCTTCGACAATGCAACATTCGGGATTATTCTCGACAGAGCAATAAAGCATAAGGACATTCATTTCTCTGCCAACACCACAGATTTATACAAAGGATTGCAATTCAGATTTCAGGCAAGTGTAACGACAAAAAACAACCGCGACACGCAAGGAATATGCGGAAACTACTCATACAGAATTCCAAACATAATAGCATCTCAAATTCATTTGTCTGAAATCTTCGCGGCATCATCATGCGTTCCGGGAGGATTTGAACCGTTAATCTTTCCGAATGATTTCAATTTTGCAAGCAAAGAAGAAAATGCAGAGTATATCAAATCGGTCGCTTCGATAGGATTAGTGGACGGAGCTGTAACGGGAAATCAAGGCATCGGACCGATATCCAACATTGCAAAACGCACAGGTATCGACCTTTTCATAATATCAGACGTATGCAGCAGCAGGCTCGAACCTTATGTTCACAAAGACACAAGCATTCTCGAAAACTGGTCGATACACAAAGTCAACGTTCTGCTCAACATATCTGTCTTGGCAGTAGCACAGTTTCTTCTTTGGGTCCCCGAAGGTTTCTGCAAAGGTTTTTTCACCGGACTGACAATGATTGCGTTGGCAATGAGACTCACTACCCTATTCCTTTCGAGAAAATACATCAAGAAGTTTGTTAAAACCATACCGTTCCGATTGAATTGGAAATCATTCCTGAAAGTAAGTTTGAATAAATACATAAATCTCATTTCAACACGCGCGAAATCTCTCTTCATGGTAAGCAGCAATGTGTTTATGAAACAATTACGCCGACTTGACTATGCTACAATATACGAGAATGACAGTTGGAAGAACAGAAGGATTATGAATGCAATATACGAGTTGCAGCAGGGCGAACTATGGTATCTTAACATTCCGAAGGAGGAACGTGAATTCATGAGACCTACCGACAAGATAGAAAGGAACAGCAAGAAAGCTTCTGAAATGGGAACAACATTGTGGTTCACCGAAGAGGATAAGAAAAACAAACTTTTAGAAGCAGTTGTTGCTGCCGGACAATACAATATATGCTGGAATCTTTTGGAATATATTATCAACTTGAAGAAGGACAACAGCAATACAAATGAAAATCATCAGATAATCATAAAATGCGAGAAACAACTGCGTGAGGATTGGGAAAAGTTCAAAGAAAATCCGTTCTGGCTGCTGGAAACAAAGAAGTGGATATAAAGGTATAAAAAAGACGAAATTCAAAAGCTATTGTTTTGCAATCCGAAAGCTATTGTTTTGCACAGTGAAAGTTATCCTTTTGCGTTGCAAAACAATAGCTTTTACATTACAACAATAATACACACATAAAAAGGTTGTATATCATGCTTCAAGAGTTCTTGCCGAACAGCAGATCATTATAAAAGCGTTCGTACTGCTTTGCCACTTTTACGTATTCATGATGACGCTTAACATACTCTATACTTTCTTTTTTAAGCTGAGGTATCCGTTCGGGATGTAAAACAAGGTTTTCTATTTCTTCATACACGCTTTCATAGTTTGGAGCAACGTTTATTATAGGACGCAATTCCTTTTCGTTTATAATCTCATAGTTCTCCGTCTCTCCTCCGCCTATACATATTATACCTTTCGACATTGCCAACAATGGATTCATCGACGGAGTATAACTGTAAAGCTGGTCTAATATTGCGTCCGAACCGTTCATCATCTTCTCATATTCGGCAAAAGGAACTCCTTCTGCAATCTGCAATTCCATCTTTTCCGGATATTTGTTTTTTACATCCATAGCCGCACGCAGCATGATATCCGTTCCTTTATATTCGCTTCTGCTTTTGCTTATTCCTATGAATATGCGTATAGGATTGTTTGCCGTTGTGTTCTTTTCCGATGTGTCTTCTTTTATCGGAAACGGTATGAAGACTGTCTTTTTCGGAAAAGCGGGATTATAACAAACCCAGTATTCATAAAGCCCGGTAACTATTCCGTCGCAGTCTTCTGCTATATATTTGTTAAGATTTTCTTTTGTAGTGCCCAACCATTCTTTGCGTTCTTTCAGCGCGTTTGCATCGTTTCGCAGATTGTCTCCCATATTGAAATCGCTGTATCGCAACGGTTTCATACAACAACATGTGTGAACCCAATACCAGTCCATACCAAAGCCACATAATATAACTTTCTTGTTGTGTTTCCTCAGATAGTTATATACCTTGAATATATGTTCCGCTTTAATTTCAAGAAACATAGGATTTATGAGCTGAACAATGTCGTAATTTCTCATTTTAGGCAATGTCAGACACAGTTTCACGACGTATCTAAGTCCGCCAAACTTTCCGTATTGTCTTGTCAAATCAATGTCTCTTGGATAGTTTTTCCAGAAATCGCCGTTTGATACGACAGTTACCTTATGTCCTAACAGTCTCAATCCTTCCGCAAGAGTTGCATGCACGTTGCTGTATTCGCCTATAAGAAGTATTTTCATCTGCCGAATCTTATTATTGTTCGATAAAGAAGTTTCCTCATTAATTTGTTTTTGCTCATAATTCTGAACAACTTATATTTCTTTGTATAGTCATTGTCGGGCAGTGGGAACAATCCTTTGCGTTTGAGTCTGTTTATACGTCTCTCCGTATAATGTTCCGAACGAGTCTGCGATATTACATCATATATATAGTCCATCGTAACCTGATGCACTCTTCTGTTAAGCGCAAGACGGTCGGCATCGGGCATTGTTGCAGCCATTGTCTGCAATTTAAAGATTATGCTTTCCTTGTCGTTGAGACGTTTTATAATTTGTCTTATGCCTTTATTTCCGGTTATCGAATTGCTCCGCTTTCTGTAATAATAAGCTTTGACGTTGGTTTTCAGCACGCGCTCGGCACGCAACATCAGCTGCGGTGTGAACTCTTCGTCCTCATGAATAATGCCCGGAGTAAAGCGCAGGTTGCCCATCACCGTCTTTCTGAACACGTATCCGCAGGCAGAAGCATTCAAATTGTTGTGTCTCATATATTCTATTCCCGACACCATTTCTTCCGTTTTCGGCTCGTTTACGTAATCATTGCTGTCTGAAAGACCGAAAAGCACGATGTCGGGATGCTGAAATCTCACTATGTCGAGACAATGATTGTAGGGAGTTTCTATAAGTGCATCGTCACCGTCGATGAATTGTACATACTCGCCGGTACTGATTCTTATACCGGTATTGCGTGCAATGCTAAGTCCGGAGTTTTCCTGCCTGACATACAAAACGTGTTTCAAGCAGTCAGAGAGACCATTAAGAGGCGACTCAAATGAACCGTCATCAATAAGAATTATTTCTCTTTCGCTTTCTGTAAGCGATAGCGCGAGTATGCTCTCGATACATTTTTTCAACATATCGATTGGAATGTTATAGCAAGTTATTATAAAACTTACCAACGGCTTCTGTAAATTCTGCTTATCTGTTTGTTTAGCTGACATAATCTTTTTACTCCTAATATTTTCAGTGCAACCGCTTTTATTGCGGATGAGAAGTTGGTGTCTTTCGATATCGCCGGATTGAAATACGGCAGTTTAGGTTCTGTTTCGGTATTCATGTACGCATCCAACTGTATGTTAAGCACTTTCAGATAGTATCTGCCGAACTGTTCTTTTAGTTTGCTCGACGAATATTTCCTGATCATGGGTATATGTGCATCCAGCAGCATTTGTTTCTCTTTTCCTTTTGCTTTTGCCGTTATTCCGTTCTCGTTTTCACAATAATAGTACAAGCCTTTGCCCGTTGTTGCTACAATCTTTGTATTATCCAATATCTTCGGAAGTGTGCGGATATCTTCGAAAACGTATCCTTTCGGAAATCTTACTTCATCGAAAAGACGGCGTCTGTATATCTTGTTACAGGCATAAGCATGCTCATAAGCATGACACGAAAGCCAGTACTCTTCCATATCAAAGTAAGTCTTTTCTTCAAAAGTAAGTTTTTCTGCGTGCTGAGACCCGTAAAACCTGTATATGGGATATTCGAGAATATCGTATTCGGGATGTGCCTCCATTATGGACATAAGCTCGCAAAGAGTGTCTCCGCCTATAAAATCATCGGAATCAACGAACGTAATGTAATCGCCCTTTGCAGACTCTATCCCTTTGTTTCTTGCATCGCTCAGACCTCCGTTCTCTTTGTGTATCACACTTATTCGATTGTCTTCCGATGCAAGCTCGTCGCATATTGCAGGCGAAAAATCAGGCGAACCGTCGTCAACGAGAACAATTTCAAAGTCGCAGTCACGTTGGTTCGTAATGCTTTCGACGCATCTTCGCAGAGTTTTTTCAACCTTATATACGGGAATTATTATGGTGAGCATATTGCACGTAATGTTCCTTAATAATGATTTCTACGAGTGCAAACTTACATATTTTTTTTGTTTTATATGCAGATTATCATGACAAACTTGGTTCTTTAATCGTAAAATAATAAGTTATCATGCAAAAAGTAAAAACACCTGACGGTATATAAAACAAAAACAGATACTATCTTCTCAGACGGTATCTGTAAGCATTACTACTAAACAATGAGGGAATTTTATATTTTATATTATTAAAAACCTCTTATATTTTCTTTTGCAAAAATAAATAAATTATCTCTAATCAACAAATAAAAACAAAGTTTTTTTATTCAAAAACTCGTATTTTTTGTTTTATAGTACTATTTTTAATGAATAAATATAATCAGCATTGTTAAAAAAACTAATTGGCATCTTTTTATCCATAACTATAATACTGATAATTACTCATTATGATATATCGCTTTCGGATAATATTATGTTCTTTCGGATTATTTCACCACCTTCTTTCCGTCGCGAATGTAAATGCCTTTGCCAAGCGTTTCCCAGTCATCGCTCACGCGGATGCCGGCAGGCGTGTAAGTTCCTTTGCGAACAGCATGTAAGGCAGAGTTGTCGGTAATTGTTTCGATGCCCGTCAGCTTTTTCTCGCCATATACAGTCACGTCGTCTAAGCAAATCCAATAATTGTCAGTACATTCGGAGTGCATGAACGATACGTACTGTGTACCTTCGGGCAAATCGTATTTACGTTCGAGCCATTGCTGCCCCACATTGAGAGTTTCTTTCGAGTCAGCCACCATGTTCCACACTCCTTTTTCGGGGTCGGCGTCAACCTGGTACCACAAAGCGTATTTCTCGGCAAAATATTGTTTTTCTTGTGCCTTTACGAAAAATCTTATCTGCTTTGCTCCGTCTATGCACGGTGTGATTAGGTTGTTCTTCGGCATCAGAGCACCTACATTTTCTATATATGATGCCGAAGCGATAACACCCTTGCTGTCGTTATGACCTTCATTCTTGTTGTAGAAGAAAGCTGCATCCCATGTATATCCGTCCTTGTCCAAGTCTTCTGCCGTCCAGCCTTCGGGCAACGTGCCGTTATCGAAGCCTTCAAACAAAATGATACCGTCTGTTCCAATAACAACTTCATCAGTTATAACATTGTCTTCTGCATCGGCAATCATCCAATAGATTGCACCACCGGCAGCAGCATCAACAAAAGAATATATCTTGGCATCGGCAGGCTGCATGATGTAGCAACCGTTAAATACAGGTTCTTCCCACAATCTGGCAATGCTGCCTCCTTCAAATTCGGGAGTCTCGCCTTTCGTGCCGCCTTTTGCACGAACGTTGCAACCGTTGAAGAAAAACTTACCCGCAGAAAGACCGCTGTATGCGCCCGTTGCTTCTATCGTACATTTGTCTAATGTGATAGTGCCTCTGTTATGCAAACCTCTGTGCCAACTGTCAGTGGCATCGGCATTGGTACACGTGGCAATGAGAGTGTCGCCCGTGATAGTCATTTCCTTAAAGTTAGTAAATGCCATGCTGTTTTCAGTAATTATCTTATTTGTGCCCACAAGAACAAGAGTCAGACCGTCGATTGAGTTTCTTATACCAATGCCGTAACCTTCAGCATCCATCGTTTCTATCGTAGCATTGTCGAGCGCGAGCGTATTCGTTTCTTTATCATACTTCACCTTACCGCTTACACCCGGAATTACCGTCAGGTCGCCGCAGTTAGATGAGGTAACCGGCGTGCCGGCAATCATAAGATCGTATTCTTCCTCTTCCTGAGCATTCGCATGACAAGGAATGATTAACATGACGATTAACAGAAAGAATAACGCAGTAAATCTGTTTTTTTGTAAATGTTTTGTTTTCATACTGTTTTTCTTGCCTCCCTGCTTCACTCCTATCTGATATGCGATGAAGAGAACGTCGTATCGAAGGCGCGGACGTTAAGGTTATTGATTTGTTTCAGATGCAAATTTACTAAAAAAACAAAAATATTTGCTTATTTCTTACAAAAATATATCCAAATAATATTATTAATATGCATACTTGTTGATTTCTGTCATAAAAAACAAAGTTTCAACCGCTTATTACGAACGGCTGAAACTTTATATTATCGTCAATCTTGCGAGCTTATTAAAGATGTTGAGAGCTGCAAGTCGGCAAAAGAAAAACATTACATTGTTTTATCACAACAATACTGACGCTCTTACGCGACTCAACGTTTCCGGCGTCATTTGCAGATAGCTGGCAATATATATCAAAGGAGCTCTCAATATAACTTTCGGCATAAGTTTGCATATCTTTCGGTATCTGTCCTGTGCTGTTTCAAATCTCACCAAATCAGCATGAACCTGAGAAAGAATCAACGACTCCTCCAATATCTTTCTGTACAATATCTGTATGTTCACATTATGAAGCGCAACTTCCTCTAATCTTGCTTTCGGAAGCGCATAAATAGTAACCGGCTCTAATGCTTCTACTTGAAGTTTTGACGGTTCTTCGCGGAAGAGACTTTCTATACACATTACAATAGTATTGTCAACTCCGAAATGCTCCGTCACTTCTTTTCCTTTCTTAAAATAGAACTGACGCACAAGTCCTTTATCTATATAATATATATGTCTGCAAACTTCACCTTCTTCGAGAATCATATCGCCTTTGGAATATTTTCTCTGAATGAGAATACCTTCAAGTATATCAAGTTCATCGTGAGTCATCGTGCTATACTTGCGGGCAAGTTCGCGTGCTATATCTCTTTTCGTGTTCTGAATTTCTTTCATGTATATCTCCTTTCTTAATAATTCCTAATCAAGTTTAAGCACTGCAAGGAAAGCTTTTTGCGGCACTTCAACATTGCCTATCTGTTTCATTCGCTTCTTTCCTTTTTTCTGCTTTTCAAGAAGTTTTCGCTTACGGCTTACGTCTCCTCCATAACATTTTGCCGTAACATCTTTTCTCACACACTTTATCGTTTCACGTGCGATAATCTTAGCTCCGATTGCAGCTTGAATGGCAATGTCAAACTGTTGACGCGGTATTAAGTCTTTTAGTTTCTCGCACATGCGTCTTCCGAATGTTACGGCATTATCTTGATGCGTAAGCGTAGAAAGAGCATCAACAGGTTCTCCATTCAACAATATATCCAACTTTGCAAGTTTGGAAGGTCTGAAACCGTCTATATGATAATCGAACGATGCGTATCCTTTGGAAATACTCTTCAACTTATCGTAGAAGTCGATAACGATTTCTCCGAGCGGAAGCATGAAATGCAGTTCTACTCTGTTACCGCTTATGTATTCTTGCTTTATTAGTTCTCCGCGTTTATCAAGGCAAAGTTTCATTATTGCCCCGATGTAATTGGAATCCGTTATTATAGAAGCCTTTATGTATGGTTCTTCTATATGCTCTATCATTGTCTGTTCTGGTAATCCGGAAGGATTATGAACTTCTTTTGAACCTCCCTGTTTGTCATATACCATATATGAAACGTTAGGAACGGTAGTAATAACATCCATATCAAACTCTCTGTCCAAACGTTCTTGAACAATCTCCATGTGAAGAAGCCCCAAGAAACCGCAACGGAAACCGAAACCTAACGCTACGGATGATTCGGGAGAGAAAGAAAGCGATGCATCATTAAGCTGCAACTTTTCCAATGATGCTCGTAAATTCTCATAATCACTCGGATCAATAGGATAAACTCCGGCAAAGACCATAGGCTTTACTTCCTGAAAACCTTCTATTGCCTTGTCGCATGGACGTTCTATATGCGTGATTGTATCGCCAACCTTAACTTCCTTAGCATCTTTTATTCCGCTTATTATATATCCCACCTCACCAGTACTAAGCTCTTTGCGAGGTATCATATCCATTTTAAGAACTCCTACCTCATCAGCGTCGTATTCCATTCCGGTATTGAAGAACTTTACTTTGTCTCCTTTGCGTATTACCCCATTCTCTATTTTGAAATAAGCTATTATTCCTCTGAATGAGTTGAAGACCGAATCGAATATCAATGCTTGCAACGGTGCGTCAACATCTCCAACGGGATGAGGTATTTTTTTAACAACGGCTTCAAGAACCTGTTCTATTCCTTCGCCTGTTTTTCCTGACGCCCTAAGTATATCTGAACGTTCGCATCCTATAAGTTCTATTATCTCGTCCTCAACTTCGTCCGGCATTGCAGAAGGCATGTCTATCTTGTTTATTACAGGTATGATTTCAAGGTCGTGCTCTATTGCCATATAAAGATTGGATATAGTCTGTGCCTGCACGCCTTGCGTGGCATCCACAACGAGCAATGCACCTTCGCAAGCCGCGATACTTCTTGACACTTCATAAGAGAAATCGACGTGTCCCGGAGTGTCAATAAGATTGAGTACGTATTTCTCTCTGTCAAGACTGTACTCCATCTGAATGGCATGGCTTTTAATAGTAATGCCACGTTCGCGCTCCAAATCCATATTATCGAGCATCTGACCGTCGGTCACCTTTATTGTGTTTGTATATTCCAACAGTCTGTCAGCAAGAGTACTCTTGCCATGATCAATATGAGCTATTATACAGAAATTTCTTATGTTATTCATATTTCATTGTCTGAAACGATTGGCAAATATAGCAAAAATACTTTCGCAGATACCACATGCCATTGTATCGTATCATCTTTTTAATTAATTTTAAATTCATATATCGCATAAATACTGCCGTCTGCTATCATTATTCATTACACGATATGTCTCTGATAAATAAGTGCTCAAAAATTGTCTTATAGGACTTTTCAAAAAGTCTTATAGGACAATTTAAATTCTCTTATAAGACAATTTTGAGCTTCTGCTTAACATTTCAATTTACAAATTCTGTCCTCTATATTCTAATATTACATAAGAACATATTATAAACTATCTCCACGTGAATCATACAGGTCAGAAATCATCAAATGTCATTGTCTTCTCCGTCGGACGTTTCTTTGTGTCTTCCGTTTTGTTATCATTATTTTCCGAATTGGTTGCAGCAGGTTTTTCTATTACGTTTCCATTCTCGTCTAAGAATTCCTCATCCTCCATGATACTAAGACTGTCATTATCCGACTTGTTATGTTGAGAAGAAGGATAATAGCTCTGGCACATATACATGCTCTGACTTATATCATCATCTTTCGGTTTAGGAAATTTGCCATGATATTTTGAGAAATTTCCGTCGCTAAGCAGAGATTGCAGAAAATATCCGCATATCGGCAGTGCAGTCCTGCTGCCCTGCCCTAACGCGCCTGTTCTGAAATGAATGCAACGATATTCTCCTCCTACCCATGCACCACATACGATATTCGGACTGATGCCTACAAACCATGCGTCGGAATGATTGTTTGATGTACCGGTTTTACCTCCAAACTCCGTATCACGGAAATTACCTACATATCCCCAAAGGCTTTGAGAAGTTCCACCGGGTTCAAGCATTCCGCCTCTGAGCATCTGCTGCATCAAGAACGCACTCTTATATGGTATTGCTTGCTTTTCTTCTGTCGGACCGACATATATCTCTTTTCCATCCTTGTCAACTATTCTTGTCACAAGAACCGGCTCTCTCACTTTTCCATCATCTGCTATTACGCAATATGCACTTACAAGTTCGAGCAAATTCATATCACTTGAACCAAGCGCAAGAGCCGGTGCATCATCCAACGGACTCTTCACTCCCATATCATGCGCAGTCTTTATAATATTCTTTATACCCATTTCTTGTCCAAGCCTTACTGCCACTGAGTTTATACTCTTGGCAAAAGCATTCTTCAACGGGATAGAATCGCCAGAGAAAGAACCATTTGCGTTTTGCGGTGTCCAAGTAACCATTTCTTTCTTTATCTTGTCATAAACCTGCATGGATATATATTCATCACGCCGTTTATCACATGGTGTCAACCCCTGATTCATTGCTTCCGTATATACAAAAAGCTTGAATGTTGAACCGGGTTGACGCATAGCCGTAACCTTGTCATATTTCCATGAATTGAAATCAATATCGCCTACCCACGCCTTCACCGCTCCTGTCTGCGGCTCCATAGCAACAAAAGAGCAATGCATGAACTTAACCATATAGCGTATGGAATCCATCGTTGACATCTCTTTCTCTATTGTCCCATGCTCATAGTCAAACAGTTTTACCTTGTGAGGTTTGTTCATATAATACGAAACAGAGTCGGGCTGATTTGGAAATCTGGCTATAAGTGCCTTATATGATGGTTGTTTCTGCATAATACCTTCAATGAAACCGGGTATTACATTGCCTTCTTCATCTACCCAAGGTTCTTTATTACCCCAATGGTTTTTGAAGTTTCTCTGAACCTGCTTCATTTGCTTTATGGCAGCTTCTTCCGCATATTTCTGCATACGGCTGTCAATGGTTGTATATATTTTCAATCCGCTCGAATACAAATCAAGTCCGTTCTCTTTGCACCAATCTTTAAGATAGTCTGCAACTGCTTCGCGGAAATACTTTGCCTGACCGTCATAATTGTTCTCAACCTTAAAATCAAGCTTTATCGGTATTTTTGCGATAGAATCATATTGGCTTCTCGTTAAATCTCCAAGCTTCAACATATTGTTCAAAACAATATTACGACGTTTTATACTATTATCGGGATTGGATATGGGATTGTAGAACGTAGTTGCTTTAAGCATACCTACAAGAACAGCTGCTTGTTCTGTTGTTATATCCTTTGGAGTTGTGTTGAAATATGTCTTGGAAGCCGTCTTTATGCCATAGGAATTAGAACCGAAATCGACAGTATTCGCATACATTGTCAGTATTTCTTTCTTGTCATAAATCAATTCCAGTTTCAATGCTATTATCCACTCCTTGCTTTTCATTATAAGCATTCTTATTCCGGGAATATAACCTAACAGTCCTGTTGAATATTGAGTACGTACACGGAACATATTCTTTGCCAACTGCTGCGTAATCGTTGAAGCTCCTCGTGCGTCATGATGCAAAATCGCATCTTTTGCCGCGCCGAACATTCCTTGAAAATCAATACCTATATGATTAAAATATCTTTCATCCTCTGTATCGATAAGAGCTTTCCAAAAAGCCGGATTAACTTCTTCAAACTTAACAGGCGTTCGGTTCTCATTAAAATATTTTCCTATAAGAACTCCGTCTGCACTGTATATCTCTGACGCTTGACTTGTTTCAGGATTCATGATACGAGCGAAACCCGGTGATTTTCCAAACAACCAAAGAAAATTAACGTCAACAGCTCCCAAATAAAGGAAAATAGAAACTATCAACGATACAATCACAGTAGCAGTCTTAATATACCAAGGACGATTTATATACAAGCCTTTATACCAAGACCAAAACAACTTTATTTTGTCGGAACACCAGTTTAATATCTTTTTTATCTTCATCACAATACAGGTAACGTTTACATTCTACAAAAATACGAAAAATACTCGTTATCTACACCATATTATCTATATATTTTATGATTTCTTCAATGTTATCCGGATGAAACCATTTTATTGAATTGTCTTTTTTAAACCAAGTAAGTTGTTTTCTCATATATCGTCTTGAATTAGACTGTATCTTGAAAATTGCTTCTTCAAGTGATATCTTATTATCAAAGTATTCGAACAATTCTTTATATCCGACCGTATTCAGAGAATTCAAACCTCTCATATTGTAAACGTTCTTAGCTTCGTCAACAAGTCCGTTTTCAATCATATCGTAAACTCTCGCATTTATCCTTTCGTAAAGTTCTTCACGCGGTCTTTCCAACCCGATTTTTACAATATTGAAAGGTCTTTTCTTTTTTGTATTAGTTCTGAAACTCGTATATGTTTTACCTGTCATAAGGCATATTTCAAGTGCATGAACAACCCTACGCGGATTATTTCTGTCAACAATGGAATGATGTATAGGATCTAGAATTTTAAGTTGTTCAACCAAAGCATCCAATCCTTCGTTTTCAAGTTTTTGTTTCATAAATTCCCTCGTTTTGTCATCAACGGTTGGAATATCATCAATTCCGTTACAAACAGCATCAATATACATCATACTTCCACCGGACATTAGTTGTATTCCTTTATTTTTCTCATCATGAAAAAGTTCATCCAACAAAGCAAGAACATCCTGTTCGAATATTGCAGCACTATAATATTCAGTTACGCTGTGATTTCCTACAAAATAATGCTTAACTCTCTTCTGCTGCGACAAAGTAGGAGCTGCTGTCCCTATCGGTAATTCCCTGAATATCTGTCTTGAATCTGCATTTATTATAGATATGTTGTAATGTTCGGCAACAGACAGACAAAGCTCTGTCTTGCCTACACCTGTCGGACCTAATAAAACAATCAAAGTATTCATTTATGGCATTGATATAAAAAAGAAAAAGCTGAAAGATAAAAGAATAAGAGTGTAAAAACTCTTAGCTTTTAACTTTTCAGCTCCTATTTGTTTTTAACGTGAGTTAGACGAGTTCATTTTAAAATAAGATAATTTCTATATGCCAAAGAATATTATTCTGCAATTTATCGGAACGCATTATCAGATAATGCAACATACACAGTCAACACATAAAAGCAACACTCTGTATAATGTTGGAAAACAGACACTCTGCAAACGGTTTCCCGAAAGCTATTGTTTCGTAATGCAAAAGGATAACTTTCAAAGTGTAAAAGCATAACTTTTATGATGCAAAACAACTGCTTTTAGAATATGTCTTATAAAATGGTTATTTTCAACTGAATTAAATTGAATTCATCCACGTTATTGTAACATCTATCGTATTATACCTCGCTTGGAAGATTCAACAAAGTCTATTATATATTGTATTTCTTTTACTATTCTGATATTCTTGCGAATTTCATCAAGTCCTTCTGCTATCACGCCTTTGGAATAAAGACATCTGTATGCCTCATGTATCAAGTCTATCAGTTCATTGCTGAAACCATGACGACGAAGACCGACAATATTTACACCTGCATATCTTATTGGTTCTTTTCCCGCTATAATATAAGGTGGAATGTCTTGACTGAAACGGCTGCCCCCTTGTATCATTACATAACCGCCTATATGACAAAACTGATGGCACAAAACTGCGGCACTTATTATAGCATTGTCATCAACAGTCACTTCACCGGCAAACTTCGTAGAGTTGCCAATTATCGTATTACTTCCTATAACGCAGTCATGGGCTATGTGCATATTCTCCATAAAGAGATTATTGCTTCCCACAATAGTAGTACCTTTTGAAGCCGTACCACGTGATATGGTAACATTCTCCCGTATGCTGTTATTGTCGCCGATTTCGCAAATGGTATCTTCGTTTCTGAATTTCAGGTCCTGTGGCTTTGTTGATAAACTCGCACCGGGAAAGACTTCATTTCCATTTCCGATTCTTGCACCATAATTTACCGTGACACTATTCTGAAAAACATTGTCATCTCCAATAACAGTGTTTTTATCAATGTAACAAAACGGACCTATTATATTATTTTTTCCGATTTTTGCCTCAGGATGTACAAAAGCCAATGGACTTATATTATTCATATTATTCTATTACACTATACTATATATTATGAACATTACTCAAACCATACTGTTATTTGTTCTTCACAATCTGTGCGGTGAATGTTGCTTCCGAAACTACATGGTCGACAACAAACACATAT
>CALGRN010000346.1 GCA_937880835.1 uncultured Prevotella sp.
GTTAAGGACTCGGGCACAAGAGTGTTAAGGACTCGGGCACAAGAGTGTTAAGGACTCGGGCACAAGAGTGTTAAGGACTCGGGCACAAGAGTGTTAAGGACTCGGGCACAAGAGTGTTAAGGACAGACACAGGGCTGTCCCTACGAGCAGGATATATATTGCGTGCAATCAACGTGTAGGGACGCGCCCTGTGCGTGTCCGAAATGCCCACAAACAAAGAACATGCAGGATAAAAAACGGTTGTAATCTACTGCGTGTCTGTACGAAATGTCCAAATGCGGTATATTGTGAGAGACAAGGATAACGCGTATGATATGGCTATGAAATAAAAACAACAGCTGATATGATAACAGGAAACGAATTGAACCAATGATTTGTTAATAAGTACGAAAGTATAAGTTGTGGGGCACGGAAGTATAAGTAGTGCCACACTGGTGTATAAGTAGTCACTAACTCAATATACGGCTTCACAAGGCAGGTTATATATTACATCTTTAAAAATGTATTAACAGAACTCACCTTTATATATTATCTGACTTATGAAAACAAAATGTCGTATCAGTCGGCTATATAGCCTTGTTCGCGTAATTCATCGGCTATCGTCTCCAATTCGGAATACCAATCTGTTCCAAATCGTCTTATCAACGGTTCTTTCAGGAATTTAAACAAAGGCAGATTCTGTTTCTTTCCTTTATCAACAGCACATCTGCACACGTCCCAACGATGATAGTTCAAGCCGATGAAACCGCCGCTCAGACGCTTCTCACGTATAGGATAGAGCGCGCAGGAAATGGGCTTTACGAATGCGGTTTCTCCCTTTCGGTATGACTTTTCCAACTGACAAAGGCAGCAACCGTTCTCATAACACGTGAAAACACAATCCTTACCGTTTACTATACTCGTAACCATATCGCCTTCGGCATCGGCATAAGCCACGCCCTGTTTGTCTATTACAGACTGCGCCGAAGCTGAAAGTTCATTCCAAACCTTATCGAGCGAGTTTTCTATCAAGCATATTTCATCGAGCGTTACCGGTGCTCCCGCATCGCCTTCTATGCAGCATATCCCCTTGCAGACATCAAGGTCGCAGCAGAATTTCTCCGTGAATATGTCGGACGACAACAACACGTCGCCCACTTGTATTATAGGAATAAGACCTTTCTCCATAACATCACCACTTTATAGGTTCTATTCCGTGCTTGGCAAGATAATCGTTGCAGCGCGAGAAATGATGATTTCCGAACCATCCTCCGCGATTTGCCGACAGCGGAGAGGGATGAACAGACTGCAATATCAAATGCTTTGAAGCATCTATAAGAGAGGCTTTGCTGCGCGCATAACCGCCCCATAGTATGAAAACGAGATTGTTTCTTTCGGCGTTGAGTGCTTTTATGGCAGCATCGGTAAACTCTTCCCACCCTCTGTGCTGATGACTTGCAGCCTGATGGGCACGCACGGTGAGAGTGGCATTAAGCAGCAATACGCCTTGTTCTGCCCAACGAGTGAGGTTTCCCGAAGCAGGAACGGGGATGCCCAAGTCTGCCTCTATCTCTTTGAAAATATTGACAAGAGACGGAGGAAAAGGTATTCCGTCGTTCACAGAGAAACTCAAACCATGTGCCTGTCCGTACTCGTGATAAGGATCTTGACCTATTATAACGACCTTAACTTTATCGAACGGACACAGATTAAAAGCATTGAAGATGTGCTTTCCAGGCGGAAAGCAGGTATATTGCGAGTATTCGGAGCGGACGAAATATGTAAGAGAGACAAAGTATTGCTTTCCAAACTCGCCTTCAAGCTGCCGTTTCCAAGTCTCTTCTATTTTAACGGACATTTCTTTCTTTTATAAATTTATCATTTCATACTTGTTTATGTGCAGATATGTTTTTTATCAAAGCTACGTCATAAACGGCATTTTATATTAATGGAAAAAGAAAAGGAATTGAAGAACGGTTACTCTCTCGCTCTTCAATTCCTTTCTTTTAGTATCGTCAGATGTTGTCTTCTATCAGGTTTTCTCCTGTCATCTCTGCCGGCTTTTCCATACCCATGATATGCAGGATAGACGGTGCAACGTCTGCAAGGCGTCCGTTTCTCACGGTAGCACTGTTGTTTTCGGTCACGTAGATGAACGGCACAGGGTTCAGACTATGCGCAGTGTTAGGCGTACCGTCATCGTTTACGGCGTTGTCCGCATTGCCATGATCAGCTATTATTATAGCTTCATAATCGTTTTTCTTTGCAGTTTCTATGACCTCTTTCACACAATTATCTACGGCCCACACTGCTTTGGCTATCGCGTTATACACTCCTGTATGTCCTACCATGTCTCCATTGGCGAAGTTAACAACGATAAAGTCGTACTGCTGCGTGTTTATGGCATCTACAAGTTTATCTTTTACCTCGTAAGCACTCATCTCCGGCTTCAAATCATAAGTGGCAACCTTAGGCGATGGAACAAGTATTCTGTCTTCGTTCTGATCCGGTTCTTCGCGTCCGCCATTGAAAAAGAACGTCACGTGGGCATATTTCTCTGTTTCGGCAGTGTGCAACTGCTTCTTCCCGAGCTTGCTTAGATGCTCTCCGAGAGTGTTTTCAACATTCTCTTTCGGAAACAACACATGCACGTTTTTGAAGTTTGCGTCATACGGTGTCATAGTATAATACTGCAAATCTTTTATCGTATGCATTCCTTCATCTGCCATATCTTGCTGTGTAAGCACCTGCGTAAGCTCCTTTGCACGGTCGTTGCGGAAATTGAAAAATATCACCACATCGCCTTCCTGTATTGTTCCGTCTATCCCGGAGTTGCTTATCGGCTTGATGAATTCATCGGTAACACCATCGTCATAGCTTTCCTCTACGGCTTTAACCATATTATCAGCTTTCTTTCCTTTTGCTTCAACGAGCAAGTCATAAGCCTCTTTCACGCGGTTCCAACGCTTATCTCTGTCCATTGCATAGAAGCGTCCCACTATGCTCGCAATATGTGCACCGTTGTCACGACACACACCTTCCAATCTCTTTATGAAACCCGCACCACTCTTAGGATCGGTATCTCTGCCGTCCATGAAGCAATGTACAAACACATTGTTCAATTCATATTCTCTGCCTGTTTCTATCAGTTTGAACAGATGATCGAGCGAAGAATGCACTCCACCGTCTGATGTAAGCCCCATGAGATGCAGCTTTTTGCCCGTTTTCTTTGCATAAGAATAAGCTGAAACTATTTCTTTGTTGCTTAATATCGAACCGTCTTTGCAAGCACGGTTTATCTTAACGAGGTCTTGATATACCACTCTTCCTGCACCTATATTAAGATGTCCCACTTCCGAGTTGCCCATCTGACCGTCCGGCAGACCTACATCTTCTCCCGAAGCCTGCAACTGCGAGTGCGATTGTGTAGCATAAAGATAGTCTAAGTATGAAGTCGGTGTGTTGTAAATTACGTCACCCTTGCCATGTTTACCGATTCCCCAACCGTCGAGAATCATCAATAAAGCTTTTTTTGCCATATTATTATACCTATTAAATAAATAATTTTTCTGTCTGCAAAGTTACTGTAATTCATATTAAATACAAAAAGAAAAATACTTTTTTTGCCTGCATTCATGAAACCGAAACAATAAACGGTAAAGATTATCCAAATTGCAAGAAAACGCACTTCTTATAATATGCAATATCAACAAAACTTCATTTTTTTAATTTAATATTTTGATATTCAATATTGAAATATTACTTTTGCAGGAAAAATAAGGAGTTAGCAAACAAGGAACATTATAATAATAAGTCCTTGAACAGACTCCGAACAACTATTGAAAGATACGAGTAGCACTACTTATACTATACAAATGAAACAAATAACATAAATCATTTTAAGATAAAAGCAATTAAAACTCTTAGAAAAGATACATGAAAAAGAATCTATTTAAAAACATGTTCGTGGTAATAGCCGCACTGTTCATCGCATCATTCACTCTCCCGGCTCAGGCAGAGGATTATCCTATCGAGATTGCAGATATTCAATTAACATCTGATGACGACCTCACAGACATCAAGTTTGATGAAATCGTATCGGGAAAGGTCAGCTATGACCCCAAAACACGCACGCTTACACTCGAAAACGCAGTGATAAATGCAGGCAACTTTTTCACTATTGTAGTAGCAGATAAGGACAAATCAAACGAATACACTATAATGCTGAAAGGCAAAAACAGACTTACGTCCGACAGTGATGTGCTGAACCTCCTGTCTCCCGTTACAATAACAGGTGACGGTTCTTTGGAAATAATAAGCAAAGAAAGTTGCGGAATATACGTAAACCTAACATCTCTAACCATAAAAGGCGGATGTTCTATAACCTCATTGGGAAAATGGGGCATAGCAGGTTCTTACAAAAATGCAGAGACTCTCAAAATAGATAACGCGAATGTAAAGGCAAAAGGAGGAACGGGAGACAGCCGCTACGGCTCTATACGCGACTTTAAGGAAATAAAACTCAACAACTGCAAGATAACAGAACCCGCAGACGCTACCATAGACGGTGGCAATGTTATGCTGAACGGAGATATATGCACCGAAGAAGTAGTTATAACATCTACTGTCAGCGGAATAGAAACCGCAACCGTAACTACTGCATCTGCAAAACATGGTACATACACAATAAGCGGAGTAAAAACAGAAACCGACTTCGAAAAGTTGCCCAAAGGCATGTATATCGTTGACGGTATTGTAAAAGCAAAGAAGTAATATCAATTATCAACAAACTAAAAAAAGAAGAAAAATGGAAAAGAAATCATTACACAACATGCTCGTGGCAATAGCCACATTGTTCATCGCATCGTTCGCTCTTCCTGCACAGGCAGATGAGTTTCCGATACTGATTGACGGTTCGTATATAACCTCTGACGACAATCTTTCAGACATAAAGCGCGATGCAATAAAGTCGGGAAAGGTCAGTTACGACCCTGACACCTACACACTGACACTTGAAAATGCAGTGATAAAGACAAAAGGAGACGACAATGCTGCACTTTGGTTCTATGATTTGAGCAACTCTCACGAATACACTCTTGTGCTGAAAGGCGACGGA
>CALGRN010000347.1 GCA_937880835.1 uncultured Prevotella sp.
TAACGAAAGTCATCATACGGCAGAAATATTCCTTTTCCAACGCTTTAAGATTGTGCAAAGAATCTGTTAGAGCAAGATGTTCGTGATATATATATTGGTGATAGGTGGGAGAAGAACAATTATTGGTGTTCAGTATTTCAGGTTTCAACGTACGAACGAGCCCCTGAAAACCGTTGCGTGCAGCCCAAAAAGAAGATGCCACAATCTTATTTCGTAGCTCTATTGCATCAAAGAACAATTTCTGATAGTAAGGAACGAACAGCAAACCCGATGAAGGCGGATATTTGGAGTATAGAAGACGTATGTCAACCTTGTTGTTTCCTGCATCGAAATTATAATGTAAAACACCGTTATACAGCAGCAGCTGCACGTAATTGCTTTCTATATGAAAGCCTCCGAATGCGTTCGGTATTCCGTATTTTATATGTTTGTTCTGTCCCGATTTCTGCTCTATGAGCAGCTGCAAGTCGGTTGTCATGAGGTCAACACGCCCTTGTATGCCGAGCTTTTCGCAAATGAAAGATGGTTCTAACACGGCTTTATCGCGGTCATATAAAGAAAACAGACTTTCAACGGCATTACGGATATTTTCTGCCTGTTCTTCTGCTTCAGATATAAAGACATCTCTCCGGAAATCCTTACAAGCACAGAAATCGAGTGAATAGTCTTTGAAGAAACTCTTCAAACTGTTCTTATAGTCATAGTCAGAAGCAGAGTTGCTGTTTATAATATCATCGAGAGCACGGCTTGCGAAGTTTCCAAGCAATATGGGTTGCGTTATTTCACGTGTCTTTAAATTGTTTATTATGTGCAAAAGCGGATGATGTCCGCACTCGATGAAGCACGCTGCAATGGTACTTATGTCTATAAGATAATCAGGTTCTACAACTATAAGGCGCGGCTTTATTATCTTTTCCGGTCGTGTTTCGTCTGTTGTGCAGTCAAGAAGATTTAACTGCATGTTCTCACGCAGTATTTTATGCAGATAAAGAAGATGCTCGGCAGAACAGTCAAGCACTGCCGTTAAGTTTCCTGAGTCATCATCCATAACAATGCTTACGGTTGTATCGTCAACTGATTTCACTATACATCTGATGTTATCGGCTTTTTTCTTTTTGCCTTTGTAATGTCTGTCGGAAGCAGGGAGAAGTCTTGCAATATCAGGAGATACGGCAGTTTGGAATATTGCGGAAATAAAAATGCACAACGCTCTCGCATCGTATAGAAGGTCTTTGTGCGAAAGAGGTTGTGCATGATTGCTGTGATAGCGCATCCGCTGTATTGCGGTAATGTCGTTTTGCGCTATATTATGTTTTCTGCAAAGATAAGCTACTTGCGAGAAAAGATTTCCGAACGCATGATCGGTATTCTTTATTCCATAGTCGCAAGCATGTATGAGCGTCTCGTGCATCATAGCGTTTATGATGCTCTTTTCAGTATCTTGCATTGTTACAATATCACGGACGCGACTGAAAAGTTCTTCTGCCTTTACGGCATTGTCATTTCTTTGCGGCATAGGATGCTTCCCATTCAATCAGTTTTCGTTTCACTTCCGCTCCCCAGCGATATTGTCCGAAAGTTCCGTCTTTATGTATTATCCGATGACATGGAATAATCAAGGCTATCGGATTCTTGCCTACTGCCGTGGCAACGGCACGCACTGCGCGCGGCTTATCTATCCTTTGTGCAAGCTGCTGATAGGATATTGTCGTTCCGAAAGGCACTTTCAGAAGCTCATTCCATACCTTTTGCTGCAATTCTGAGCCATTGGTGTCTAACCGAAATTCACATTCCGACCTGTTGAAGAAGAAGTTTCTCACCTTTTCAGCAACACTGTCATTGCGGATAAGCGGTGCATCCGACGCATGACGATGCAGGAAATCGGTCTCGGCATCATCACTACCGACTGTTATGAAATGCACATCGCTGATGCCTTTTGGCGTCTTCGTAACCATAATATCACCGAAAGGAGTTTCTGAAAATCCGTATTCTATCATCATTGCGAATATCTTTTTTATTGTCCTCCGAGCCTTTCAAAGAACGTGATGATATCTTCCCATGTCTTGAAAGCATCGCTGCCATATTCTATTGAAGTGCCCATGAAATCGTCACATGGTTTCCTGTCGATGATATAATCGCCGTAAAGAAGGCTTTTCCGATTTGTAAATATAAGGTTATTCCATGCCGGAGCACTCAGATATTCAACAGTCCAAGCCTGTTCGGAGACCATTTCGGCAGGATTGTTTGTAAGTGCCGGTGCGAGAATATAAACATTATATCGTTCGATAAGGAACTCATAAGCCTTGTGCATGCTTGACGCCGGCTTGCCGTAAGAGTCTTTCATGGTATCTATCGAAATGAAAACCGTAGGTCGTTCGCGTCCCTCCTGCCTGTCGTCAATCCACCGAATGACAGGCAGCAGATATCTGTATGCAATCTTATCTGTTATGCGATGCTCTCCATGAAAGCGTATTGCTTGCGTGTAATGTTGGCAAAACAGGTCGTAAGTGTTTACTACCGGATCTGCATCTCCGAACAAACCGAACACCCGTTGCTGTTCTTCTTCCGTGACGGATGAAAAACAATGCGTCGTGATTTCCTTATATTCGTTCACAAGAGCTTTGGTAACGATGAATTCTTTTGTTCCGTCTGCACGAGGATTAAGGAACTGTTGCTTGCCCACAAGACCGTTTTTGGTCATCGTTTCGCCTATCTGAAAAGCCGGGTTGGTTATTATTCTGTCGTAACCGTAAAGCATTTCGGTGTACATTCCACCCATTGAAGTTCCTATTATTATGTCGGGCTGCTCGCGGGCACATATCTTTTGCAGCATGTCGATGCCCTCATGAGGATGCAGCGGAATATCTTCTGCAACCACAGAGGCATTTGGAAGCATCTCGCGAAGACGACTTACAGTGCCGGATTGCGCAGAAGAAGCGAAGCCATGCACATACATCACTTTCTTGTCACACATCAAATCGGGAAACGATTTCACATATTGATTTTCCATAAAGGACATGTTTATTTTTTGCAAAGTTAGCAATAAATCGCTAACTTTGCAAAAAACAGACAGACAGCATTTACTGTTTGACAGAACGTTCGCAAATCAAACGGAACTTAAAAGAAACGAGACAGTTATATCGTACCATGAGAAACAGAATATTGATAATAGTGTTTTCGCTCGGAATATTGACTTCGGCAGCACAGAAAAACAATGATAATAACATTAAGATGCAGCAACCTTCATTCACGGAATGGCATGATTTACAGGTTAACAGTGTAAATCGCTATCCTCTGCATACATCTTTTTTCGCTTATGAAAACGTGGAAAAGGCTCTTGATTTTGATAAAACCACGTCTTCAAATTATCTTTCAATAGACGGAGAATGGAAATTCAAATGGGTTGAAAATGCGGATATGCGCCCTGAAAACTTTTATACAACCGAGTATGATGATGCCGATTGGGATAAGATACAAGTCCCGGGAATATGGGAACTGCATGGTTTCGGCGATCCGGTTTATTTAAACATTGGCTTCGCATGGTCGGGACATTTCAAGAACAACCCTCCTTTCGTTCCGATAAAAGATAATCACGTAGGGTCGTACAGACGCAAAATAAACATCCCGAATGATTGGGACGGACGTCAGGTGATAGCACATTTCGGTTCGGTAACATCGAACATATATCTCTGGATAAACGGTTTTTACGTGGGATATGCAGAAGATTCGAAGATAGCAGCAGAGTTTGATGTCACTCCTTACATTAAAAAAGGAGAAAACCTTATATCCTTTCAGACGTTCAGATGGTGCGATGGATCTTATTGTGAAGACCAAGACTTCTGGCGTTTAAGCGGTGTTGCACGCGCAAGTTATCTGTATGCACGCGACAGAGGAACGCAAATAACGGATATCAGGATAACCCCTGATTTGCAGAATGATTATAAAGATGGTGTTTTAAACATAGATTTGACTACGAAAGGAAATCCCGACGTAGAACTGAACTTATTGGACAAGAGCGGAAAAGAAGTTGTAAAACAACACGTTAAGGCGAAAGCAGACGGCAACATAAAGGTTGTAATGTCGGTAGATGATGTCAATAAATGGACGGCAGAAACACCTTATCTTTACACTCTCTTGGCAACTGTGAAGCAAAAGGGAAAAACTGTGGAAGCCGTTACGCAGAAAGTGGGTTTCAGGAAGATTGAAATAAAGAACGCACAACTGCTTGTCAACGGGCAACCCATATATATAAAAGGTGTCAACCGTCATGAAATAGACCCCGACGGAGGCTATATAGTGAGTCGTGAGCGTATGATTGAGGATATAAAAATAATGAAACGGTTTAACATTAACGCCGTAAGGACATGCCATTACCCTGATGATCCCATGTGGTACGAACTGTGTGACGAGTATGGTATATATGTATGTGCGGAAGCAAATCAAGAATCTCACGGCTTCGGT
>CALGRN010000348.1 GCA_937880835.1 uncultured Prevotella sp.
TCAGTTGCAGTCCTGCGCCGTGATAAGCTTTCCAAAAGTAGAAAGGAACATCCCCTCCGATGTATGCTGTCTGCGGATTATGTTCAAATCCGGCAAGGTCTATGGCGTAGGCAGCAGCCACATTGACTTTCGCTTCCTTGCCCACTGCACCGGGATTATAATACGGTTCCATTGCCCAATAGTGAGAAAAGGACACATCGTACTGCGCTTTTGCGGATGAAACGGCAAGGCATAGTATTGCAAATATGATATAATAGCGTTTAAACACGTGATTATAACGCATCAGAATTTGATTTATTGTATTTGGAAATGCTTGTATGTTGCAAAAAAATGTGTACAATATCTTAAAAACGGTAACTTCGATTCAGCAGTTTGCGATATTATTTTGATTTCTCGGATATGTAGAGATGCTTTTCTGATACGAAAACAACCGTCATACCTCCATATATTAACGAAGGCGGCAAATCCGTTCCGATTTGTCGCCTTCGCAGGCTATCAATGGACCGATTTCCATATTAATCCATTGCCGATGTCAATATTCGTCTTCGTTAAACAGGAAGTCTTCTTTCGTAGGATAGTCGGGCCAGATGTCCTCTATGCTTTCATATACATCGCCTTCGTCTTCTATTTCCTGTAAGTTTTCCAATACTTCAAGCGGCGCGCCCGAGCGTATCGCGTAGTCAATCAGTTCTTCTTTGGTTGCCGGCCACGGCGCATCTTCCAGTTTGGATGCAAGTTCTAATGTCCAATACATAAGCTAAAAAATTACATATTTTGTATTCTGCGTGCAAAAATAGTAAAATTTCTGATATTATCAAGATTTCTTCCAAGTTTTTTCTTTTATACCGTCAAGATAGTTAAGTTTCTTTGCGAGTACGAACAAATAATCCGAAAGTCTGTTTATATATCTTGTTATATCGTCGTCAACGGTTGATTCTTCTGCCAATGCGTGTATGCGTCTCTCCGCTCTTCTGCACACAGTGCGGCACACATGTGCCATTGATGCGCGCCTGCCTCCGCCGGGAAGCACGAACTCACGCACCGTAGGAGTGAATTCTATCGCTCTGTCTATCTCGTATTCCAATTCTTCCACCAATCCTTTGTCAACCCTGCAAGAGTCGTAGAGCTCGGTTTTATCCTGATCGGTGGCAAGGTTTGAACTTATAACGAAAAGCGTGTTCTGCACCTTTTCTATTACACGTTTGTCGTATCCGTCTTTCATCAGCGACGACAGCAAGCCGAGATTGGAGCTCAGCTCGTCCACTGTGCCGTAGGCTTCTATGCGTGCGCATGTCTTCTTAACCCTTATTCCGCCCACAAGACTTGTTGTTCCCTTGTCGCCGGTCTTTGTATATACCTTTGTTATTTTCATATTCCTGAAATATTAAAAGTTTACTATATAATTTTGTTTAAAACGCTCTTTATCGAAAAATATTATACCGCAATAATACAAATCGAGTGTTATTCCGGTTCTGCTGTCTGCTGTCAATTCCTTCCAGAAACGCTTTGCATGTCTGTCGCGCTTTATATCTTGTACCACAAGCACCGTATCGGAGTCGGCATTCCTTATTGCTGCTTCTGCAAATTCTCTGTAATTGCCGCTTAGCGACATACGTATGAACCCCTTTGAAGGTATCTGCGAAAGCATCTCTTCGTATTCTTCTGCGGTGCGGTTGCTGTCTATTCTCAATACTTTGGTATGCCTGCATCCTGCCGATACGTATTTTCCGTAGGCGTCGGTGTCTGCATTGAAATCCACGAAACAATCCGACTGGCAGTAATTTGCTATCCTGAAATATAGCAGACACAGCTTGCGTGTGCGCTTGTCGATATCGGTTATTGACTTGCGCAGGTGTTCGTATGCGTAATAAGGGTAATGCTCGTTGACGACATACCGAATGAAACGATATACCGAAGGCGACTGTACGCCGAAGCCTCTGCTGTGCCGCGAGCGCATCGTCCAAACCAATATTCTCCTTATTATATATGTCATGGATGGAAAATTACTGCGAATATAAGGAAAAAAAATGAAACAGGAAAGAAACAGAAGTAAAAATATTAAATCATTGTTTTTACTAAATATGATATGCCCGGCTGTATTTTGGGCTTTTCAGAAGCACCTTTGTGCATGGTTGAAGCCTTAAAGTTTTGGTAAAACAAATGATTGTTGCAGAATGTTTCTGCATGTAATAATGTAATGAAATTTCAAAATCGGAGAGTTTTATTTTAGAAAACAGAACGTTGTTTTTATGCTATGAAATTGTTGTTTTTCAACTCTTGCTTCATAAAAGTTATGCTTTTGCATGATGAAAACATAACTTTTGCGTTGCAAAAAGCATGCTTTCGTATCTTGAAAATCCAGATTTTATGGGCTGAAAAGCATGTTTTTTATATTTAAACATAATTGAGCTTAAAGCGAATGTACTGATTATCAGGACTTAACAATATTTGCGTATTTGCGCCCGAATATGTGTCCGATAGAAAAAAACGCGAGTATTTCGTAGTGTTGTAAAAATAATTCGTATATGTCATAAGTTTATGACAACGCTTTAAGGCGCAGTGTAGGAGTGCGATAAAGGCATGCATTGTTGCAGCATGACATAATGCAGTAAACTGTTATGTATGCTTTTTGCCGTTGCACAAAAGTTATTACGATATGCAATAAAAATAGTGAAAAGTTTTGGTTACATTAGGAATTATTCGTAATTTTGCATCGTTCAGTGGAATGAGGAGCTTCGGAAAGCTCCTCATTTTATTTTAATAAAACATATATGATAGATAAAAACGTCGTAAAGAATTTAGTTGACGAATGGCTGAAAGACAAGGAATATTTCCTTGTTGACATCGAAATCAGCAGAGAAAACAAGGTCGTCGTGGAGATAGATCATGCCGACGGAGTATGGATAGAGGATTGTGTTGAGCTGAGCCGATATATAGAAGACAATCTGAATCGCGATGAAGAAGACTACGAACTCGAAGTAGGCTCTGCCGGATTGGGACAACCTTTCAAGGTGGTACAGCAGTATCTCAACTTCATAGGCAAGGAAGTGGAAGTGCTCGATGCCGACGGCAAGAAATACAAAGGAGTGCTTACATCTGTTGACGGCAATAATTTTGTTGTCACGACGCAGGAGAAAGTAAAGGAAGAAGGCAAGAAACGACCTGTCTTAAAAGATGTTGAGAATGTCTTTCAAATGGATAAAGTAAAATACACTAAATATATATTAAGTTTCAAGTAAAGCTATGGCAGCAAGAAAAAATGAAGATATGACTCCGAATATGATCGAAACTTTCAAGGAGTTTAAAGAGACAAAGAACATCGATCGTACAACATTGGTGAGCGTGTTGGAAGAGAGTTTCCGCAACGTTATTGCCAAAATATTCGGCAGCGACGAAAATTTCGACGTCATCGTAAACCCCGATAAGGGAGACTTTGAGATATACCGAAACCGCGTTGTCGTTGCAGACGGCGAGGTGCAGGATGAAAACAAGCAGATATCTCTTGCAGAAGCAAGAAAGATTGAGCCTGATTATGAAATAGGAGAGGATGTGAGCGAGCGCGTTAACTTTGCAAAATTCGGACGCCGCGCCATTCTTAACTTGCGGCAGACGTTGGCTTCCAAAGTGTTGGAACTTGAACACGACTCTCTCTACAATAAATATAAAGACAGGGTAGGACAGATTATTGCCGGCGAGGTTTATCAGATGTGGAAGCGCGAGGTGCTGCTCGTTGACGACGAGAACAACGAACTTATCCTGCCAAAAGCGGAGCAGATACCGGCAGACCAGTATAGAAAAGGCGAGACGGTACGTGCAGTAGTGCTTCGCGTTGACAACGAAAACAACAATCCGAAGATAATATTAAGCCGCACGAGTCCTATGTTCCTTGAACGTCTTCTCGAAGCGGAAGTGCCGGAAATAAACGACGGTCTCATATCAATAAAGAAGATAGCGCGCATGCCCGGCGAAAGAGCTAAGGTGGCAGTTGAAAGCTATGACGACCGCATAGACCCCGTTGGAGCTTGCGTAGGCGTAAGAGGAAGCCGCGTTCACGGTATAGTTCGCGAGCTTTGCAACGAAAACATAGATGTCATAAACTATACTTCCAATACAAAACTGTTCATCCAACGTGCATTGAGTCCTGCAAAAGTGAGCAGCATCAACGTTGACGAGGAGAATCATAAGGCAGAAGTATTCCTCAAACCGGAAGAGGTTAGCCTCGCAATAGGACGCAGCGGAATGAACATAAAGCTCGCTTCCATGCTTACGGGATATACAATAGACGTGTTCAGAGAAATAGAAGAAGGAGAAGCCGACGAGGATATCTACTTGGAAGAGTTCTCCGACGAGATAGACCAATGGATAATAGACTCTATCAAGGGTATCGGACTTGATACCGCAAAGGCAGTTCTTAATGCTCCGAGAGAAATGCTCGTAGAGAAAGCAGACCTTGAAGAAGAAACGGTGGACAGCCTCCTTAAAGTGCTGAGAGCAGAGTTTGAACAGTAAGATTGGCTATAAAACAAATAAAAAAGGTAGATAAACAATAAAAGGAAAAATGAAAAGAGGAGATTGAGAGAAAAGAAATCAGTAAGAACGAGAATGAAAGATTTGCCTTTTTATCGGTTCTCTCGTTTGACTGACAGGATTTACTCTCAACTTTAAAACAAAAAATATGAGCATCAGATTAAGTAAAGCAATACGTGAATTAAATATAGGACATCAAACGGCAGTTGAATTCCTACAAAAAAGAAGTGAACTGGGAGAGGTGAAAGATGATTTGAACTTCAAGCTCAGCGAGACGCAATATCATGCGCTTGTGGAGGAATTCAAGAGCGATAAAGAAGTGAGAAATCAGGCTGAAAAGCTCTTTCAGAAGAAACCGAAGGAGAAGAAACGTGCGCACGAGTCGGCAGAAACAAAGGCTGAGACAATATTGAAATCCGGAAAACAGGAGTTCAAACAGGTTGGAAAAATCGACTTGGAAAGTCTCGGAAAGAAAGCTGTCGAGAGCAAATCTGTTGCCGTTGAAACTCATAAAACAGAGAAACAGGAGACTGCTGCCGTCAGTCCTGTGAAAGAAAACAAGCCCGCAGAAGCTGCAAAAGCAGATGTACGGAATGTGCAACAGCAGAAAACGGAAGACCGTAAGCAGCCGGAACAGAATGCAGCGGAAAAGCCGCAACATCATACGGAGCATAATCCTAAAACGGAAGAAGTGCAGGAAAAGCAGATGAAACAAGAGCATCGTCAGGAACAACCGCATAATGATAATGTGGAAAAGCAACATACTGAAACAGAGAAAAAACAGGAAGAAAAGCCTGAAAGCAATATCTTTACGCTTAAAAGCGAGAAAAAGATTTCTGCAACGAAAGTAAATGTGCTGGGTAAAATAGACTTGGATTCGCTGAATCAGAGCACCCGTCCGAAGAAGAAAACAAAGGAAGAACGCAAGAAAGAGCGTGAAGAGAAAGCTCAACAGCAACGCTCCGACACAAAGAAAAAACGCGTTCGTATAAACAAAGAACGTGTAGATATAAACGCGGCAGCTAATCAACATGCTCCCAATAATAACAACAATAACAATCAAGGGGGCAAGAACAGCGGTAAGAAAAAGAAGAACCGAAACAGAAATCAGCGTCCTATCGAGGTGAATGAGGAGGATGTTGCACGTCAGGTAAAAGAGACTTTGGCACGTCTTACTAATAAACAGAACCAGAATAAGAAAGGCGCAAAGTATCGTAAAGAAAAGCGCGATGCCGTTCATGAGAAGATGAATGAGGAGGCAAAGGCAGAACGTAAAGACAGCAAAACTCTCAAAATAACGGAGTTCGTTACCGTAAGCGAACTCGCAACCATGATGGATATAAGCGTCACACAGGTTATAGGAACGTTGATGAGTGTAGGAATCATGGTGTCAATCAATCAACGTCTCGACGCAGAAACAATCAACCTCGTGGCAGAAGAATTCGGATTCAAGACCGAATACGTAAGTGCTGAGGTGTCGGAGGCAGTAAGTGAAGAGGTAGATGATGAGAACGATCTCGTTCCGCGTGCTCCTATCGTGACGGTGATGGGACATGTCGATCATGGTAAAACATCATTGCTCGACCATATCCGCAATACTAACGTGATAGCAGGTGAAGCCGGCGGCATCACACAGCATATCGGAGCTTACAACGTTAAATTGAAAGACGGACGCGATATAACTTTCCTTGATACGCCGGGACATGAAGCTTTCACCGCGATGCGTGCCAGAGGAGCGCAAGTTACGGACATTGCGATAATCATAGTTGCGGCAGACGACTCTGTCATGCCTACCACAAAAGAGGCTATTGCGCATGCTCAGGCAGCCAATGTTCCTATGGTTTTCGCGATAAACAAGATAGACAAACCGGGTGCAAACCCTGATAAGATACGCGAAGACTTATCGCAGATGAACATACTTGTAGAGGAATGGGGCGGTAAATATCAATGTCAGGAAATCAGCGCGAAGAAAGGTTTGAACGTGGATGAACTTCTTGAAAAGGTTCTTTTGGAAGCCGAGATGCTCGATTTGAAGGCAAATCCGAATAGAAAAGCTACCGGAACGATTATCGAATCGTCGCTTGACAAGGGACGCGGATACGTAAGTACGCTTCTCGTTGCCAACGGAACGCTGAAAGTTGGTGATAATGTTATAGCCGGAACGAGTTGGGGACGTATCAAAGCAATGTTCAACGAACGTAATCAACGCATAGATACTGCCGGTCCTTCCGAGCCTGTTATCATTCTCGGACTTAACGGAGCGCCGACAGCAGGTGATACTTTCCACGTTCTTGACACTGAACAGGAGGCGCGAGACATTGCCAACAAGCGTTTGCAATTACAGCGCGAGCAGAGTCTGCGTACTCAAAAACGTGTTACATTGAGTGACATCTCGCACCGCATTGCGCTCGGTTCATTCAAAGAGCTGAATATAATCGTCAAGGGAGACACAGACGGTTCGATAGAAGCATTGAGCGATTCGTTCATAAAGATGTCAACAGAGAAGATAAAGGTTGACGTCATCTACAAGGCGGTAGGACAGATTTCGGAGAGTGATGTCACTTTGGCAGACGCGAGCGACGCTCTTATCGTCGGATTCCAAGTGCGTCCTTCGGCTGCTGCACGAAAGCAGGCAGAGCAGGCAGGAGTGGAAATAAACACATATTCGGTCATATACGACGCCATAGATGATGTGAAGTCGGCAATGATTGGTATGCTCGACAAGGTGAAGAAAGAGGTTGTTACCGGACAAGTTGAGGTTAAACAAGTATATAAAATATCAAAAGTCGGAACTGTTGCAGGAGCTATCGTTACCGAAGGAAAAGTACATCGTGGAGACAAGGCGCGCCTCGTTCGCGACGGAATTGTGGTTCACACAGCCGACATTAATGCACTCAAACGCTATAAGGACGATGTAAAAGAAGTCCCGACAGGGTTCGAATGTGGTATCAGTCTTGTTAACTTCAACGATATACAAGAAGGTGATATAATCGAAACATTCACTGAAATAGAGGTTCAACAGAAACTCTGATCCGCTCCATAACTTATAGGAACACAGAGAAGACAGTGCGCAAAATGGTAACATTTGTGCCTGTCTTTCCGATTGGTATATATATTGTATGTAAACCGTTGAGGCACAGACGGAAAGCAATAGCATAACTTTCGGCTTCCAAAACAATAGGTTTTGCATTGCAAAAGTTATTGTTTTGCAGCGTAAAAGGATTGCTTTTGCAATGCGAAAGAGCTTCTTTGACTCAATACCGGTATAAGACATGGAAGAAATAAAGAAAGAAAAGAACGAGTTTGTGAAGAAGGTGGCAGAACAGAAATACGAGTTTGGATTTACCACCGATGTACATACTGAGATAATAGAGAAAGGTCTTAACGAAGACGTAGTACGACTCATATCGCAGAAAAAAGGCGAACCGGAGTGGCTGCTCGACTTTCGTTTAAAGGCCTTTAATCATTGGCTGACACTCAAACAGCCTTCTTGGGCGCATGTAAACCTGCCCGAAATAGACTATCAGGCTATCTCTTATTATGCCGATCCTATGGCTAAGAAACCGCAGAACAAAGAGATTGACCCCGAATTGGAGAAAACCTTCGACAAGTTGGGCATACCTCTTGAAGAGCGTCTTGCGCTCAGCGGGACTGCGGTTGACGCCATAATGGACTCGGTTTCCGTAAAGACGACATTCAAGGATAAACTTGCAGAGAAAGGAATAATATTCTGCTCGGTGGGCGATGCCGTTAAGAATCATCCCGATTTGGTGCGCGAATATCTTGGCTCGGTAGTGCCCTACCGTGACAATTTCTTTGCAGCTCTCAACAGTGCGGTATTCAGCGACGGTTCTTTCGTTTATATACCGAAAGGCGTTCGCTGTCCGATGGAGCTCAGCAGCTATTTCCGTATAAATGCAAGAAACACGGGACAGTTTGAAAGAACGCTCATCGTAGCGGAAGACAACTCTTATGTGAGCTATCTTGAAGGCTGCACTGCGCCTATGAGAGATGAAAATCAGCTGCATGCCGCGATAGTGGAAATAATAGTAAAAGACAACGCCGAAGTTAAATATTCAACCGTTCAGAACTGGTATCCGGGCGATGAGAACGGCAAAGGAGGCGTCTTCAATCTAGTAACAAAGCGCGGAGACTTGCGCGGAAAGGGCTCAAAACTGTCTTGGACGCAAGTGGAAACAGGCTCGGCAATAACGTGGAAGTATCCTTCATGCATTCTTCGCGGCGACAATTCGCAGGCAGAATTTTACAGCGTTGCAGTGACAAACAACTATCAGGAGGCTGATACGGGCACGAAGATGATACACATGGGCAAGAACACAAAGAGCACAATAATATCCAAAGGAATATCTGCGGGACACTCACAGAATTCGTACAGAGGTCTTGTCAGAGCTACACAGAATGCCGATAATGCGCGCAATTACAGCTCTTGCGACAGTTTGCTGCTCGGAAGTGAATGCGGAGCGCATACATTTCCGTATATGGACATACACAACGACACTGCCGTCATAGAGCATGAGGCTACAACAAGCAAGATAAGCGAAGACCAGTTGTTCTATTGCAATCAAAGAGGAATACCCACAGAGCAGGCTATCGGACTGATAGTAAACGGATATGCAAAAGAGGTTTTAAACAAACTTCCGATGGAATTTGCCGTAGAAGCGCAGAAACTTCTGTCCGTATCGCTCGAAGGAACAGTGGGATAAGAAAAACGGATGGATTATTTTTTATGTAAAAGAAAGAAACAAATATATGTTAGAGGTTAAAGATTTGCATGCCGCAATAGCCGGCAAAGAGATATTAAAAGGTATCAACCTTACTATAAAAGATGGCGAGACACACGCCATAATGGGACCTAACGGTTCGGGAAAATCTACGTTGAGCGCAGTGCTTGTGGGCAATCCGCTTTACACTGTTACAAGTGGCGAGGCTTGGTTCAACGGAAAGAACCTGCTCGAAATGAAACCGGAAGACCGTGCAAACGAAGGTCTTTTCCTGTCATTCCAATATCCTGTCGAGATACCCGGAGTGTCTATGACAAACTTCATGCGTGCCGCTATCAACGAGAAGCGTAAGTATAATGGACTCGAACCGATGAATGCAGCCGATTTCTTGAAGCTTATGAGAGAGAAAAGGAGCATTGTCGAGTTGGATTCAAAACTCTCCAACCGCTCTGTGAACGAAGGTTTCAGCGGCGGAGAGAAGAAACGCAACGAGATATTTCAAATGGCAATGCTCGAACCGAAGCTGTCTATTCTCGATGAAACCGACTCCGGTCTCGACGTGGATGCATTGCGCATAGTGGCAGAAGGGGTTAATAAATTGAAGAAACCGGACACAAGTACGATAGTCATAACGCACTACGACAGACTTCTCGACATAATAAAGCCCGACATAATACACGTGCTTTACGACGGAAGAATAGTAAAGACAGCCGGTCCTGAGCTTGCAAAGGAAATAGAAGCGAAGGGATATGACTGGATAAAAGAGGAAATAAAAGGCTGATGGTTTTCTCGAAAGATGAAACTATTTCATGAAAAATATTATTGAAAATGAACAGTGAGAAACAATATACAGACCTTTATGAGAAGTTCTCGGAAATGATAAAGAGTCATTCCTCCGAACCTTTGAATGCCGTGCGTGATAAGGCTTACAATGATTTTAAACGCATAGGACTTCCCGACAAAAAGGTTGAGAAATACAAATACACCGATATTCAAAAACTGTTTGAGCCTGACTACGGTTTGAATCTTAACAGATTGGACATACCGGTAAATCCTTATGACACTTTCAAATGCGATGTACCAAACCTCAGTACCTTGTTGTATTTCGTTGTTAACGACAGTTTCTATAAGAAAGTTCTGCCGAAATGCAAGCTCCCGGAAGGCGTTGTCGTAGATTCATTATGCTCGTTTGCACAGGCAAATCCTGACATAGTGAGTAAATACTATGCAAATATTGCCGATACGGAAGCAGACGGAATAACCGCACTTAACACGATGCTGACACAAGACGGACTTGTTGTTTACGTTCCGAAGAATGTAAAGATTGAGCGTACTATACAGGTTATAAACATTCTCCGTTCAGATGTTGACCTCATGGTAAACCGCCGTGTGCTTATAATATTGGAACAAGGAGCGGAAGCAAAGTTTCTTTTCTGCGATCATACGGAGAACGCTCATAACTTCCTTGCAACGCAGGTGATAGAGGTTTATGTGGGAGATAACGCAAGCCTTGACTTATATTGCTTGGAAGAAACGCATTACAAGAATGTTCGTGTCAGCAATGTCTATATAGAACAGCAGGCAAACAGTCGCGTCAATCATAACGTGATAACCTTGCATAACGGTGTTACGTGCAATAGGACAGACTTGACTTTCGAGGGAGAAGGAGCAGAATGCAATCTCTGCGGATGCGTTATTGCCGACAGAGAACAGCACGTTGACAACAATACTCTTATAGATCACAAGGTCGGTCATTGTACAAGTCATGAACTTTACAAATACGTTCTCGATGAGAAAGCAACGGGAGCGTTTGCCGGCAAGGTGCTTGTAAGGAAGGATGCGCAAGGAACTTCATCGGAAGAAGTTAATCAAAATATATGTGTTACAAAGGAAGCGAGAATGTACACGCAGCCAATGCTTGAAATATATGCAGATGATGTGAAGTGTTCTCATGGTTCTACCGTAGGACAACTTAATGACGCCGCACTGTTCTATATGCAGCAGCGTGGAGTCAGCAGGAAAGAAGCTGAGCTGTTACTTGAATTTGCTTTCGTCAACGAAGTTATCGATCAGATGCAGTTAGAACCTCTCCGAGACCGTTTGCACTATCTTGTTGAGAAACGATTTCGCGGAGAATTGAACAAATGTGAAGGTTGCAGACGTTGTAAATAGCATTGATATAAATTCGTTTACTAATTCTTCGACTTAAATATTCATATACTTATGTATGATATAAATAAAATACGCAATGACTTTCCGATATTGTCAAGAGAGGTATATGGCAAACCGTTGATATATCTTGACAATGGTGCTACAACGCAAAAACCGCTTTGTGTTGTTGATGCAATGCGTGATGAATATTTCAACGTGAATGCAAATGTTCATCGCGGGGTACATTATCTATCGCAGCAAGCCACCGATTTGCATGAGGCTGCGCGTGAAACCGTGCGTAAGTTTATCAATGCCAAAAGCACCGATGAAGTGATTTTCACACGAGGAACGACAGAAAGCATTAACCTTGTGGTATCATCTTTCTGCGATGAATTTATGAAAGAAGGCGATGAGGTTATAATATCTGCAATGGAACACCACTCCAATATTGTCCCTTGGCAAATGCAAGCAGCAAAGAAAGGCATTGCAATACGCATCATACCTATATCGGAAAGCGGAGAATTAGATATTGAAGAATATAAGAAACTCAAACAGTCAATTATTACTCAGGCTGTTACAAAAGGAATACGTCCTAATCGTAAAATGAAAGATAGTGGAATTGAATGGACAAAGGAAATACCTGTTGATTGGAATAATATTAATCCTAAAGCTCTCTTTACACAAAGAAAAGAAAAAGCTTCTGCAGGAGAAAAACAACTAACAGCAAGTCAGCAATATGGAATTGTTTATCAAGATGAATATATGGAAATGACAGGAGCAAAAGTTGTAACTGTTGAGAAAGATTTTGATATTTTGAAACATGTCGAAAAAGGTGATTTTGTTATTAGTATGCGTAGTTTTCAAGGAGGACTTGAATACAGTACTAAAACTGGGTCTATAAGTTCAGCATATGTAATGCTTATACCAAATGAAAAATATGTTTTTCCAAGATTTTATCGCTGGCTACTTAAATCTAATGTATATATTAATGCCTTACAAAGTACATCAAATATGGTTAGAGATGGACAGGCTATGCGTTATTCAAATTTTGCACAAGTAAGATTATATACAGTTCCGCTCAAAGAACAGGAAGAAATTGCTAATTATTTGGATTTGAAGTGTAATCAAATTGATAAATTAATTGAGCAAAAAGAAGATTTTCTCAAAGAACTAGAAACTTACAAAAAATCTCTTATCTATGAATATGTAACTGGAAAGAAGGAAGTTAAATAATGGCATACAGTTTACAAGAATTAAGAACAAAAGAAATTAATTTTGAAGAATCTATTGAAGCCTTTTTCATTTCACAGGTAGGCGGTTACAAAAAAGGTAGTGATACATTCAATACTCAGTTTGGAATTTACAAAGATACGCTTGTAAACTTTATTAAAGAAACACAGCCAAGGGAATGGAAACGTTTTGCAGACCAGAATCCTGGAAATACAGACGATGCATTCTGTAAAAAGTTCAATGATGCTGTTATTGCAGATGGTATGCTTTCTGTTCTTCGTCATGGTTTTAAGCACCGTGGCATTTCCTTCAAAGTTTGCTACTTCAAGCCTGAAAGTTCCTTAAATCAGTTGAGTGCTGAATTATATGAAAAGAATGTAATTGAATGTTACAGACAGTGGTTTTATTCACCAACTTGTTCAAAATCTGTAGATATGGTTTTAACCGTAAATGGTATTCCTTTAATTGCTCTTGAATTGAAAAATCAGCTTACAGGTCAGAGTGTTACTAATGCAAAATTACAGTGGCAGAATGACCGTGATCCACGCGAAATTGTATTCCAATTTAATAATCGTGTATTAGCATATTTCTGTGTTGATTTATATGACGTTTACATGACAACAAAACTTAATGGTAAATCAACATTCTTCCTTCCATTTAACCAAGGCTCAAATGGTGCCGGAAAAGATGGTGGTAAAGGAAATCCAAGTACAACAGACAAAGATTACATTACAAGTTATCTTTGGGAAGATATTCTTCAGAAAGATAGTATGATGGACATCCTTCAGAAGTTCATTCACTTACAGATTGTAGAAGAAAAGAAATATAATGATGATGGCGAAGTTGAACTTGTTGAAAAGCAGACATTGATTTTCCCTCGTTACCATCAGCTTGATGTTGTTCGTAACCTTATTAGCGATGTTAAAGCAAATGGTAGTGGTAAAAATTACCTTATTCAGCATAGTGCCGGTTCTGGAAAATCTAATTCAATTGCCTGGACAGCTTATCGTTTAGCATCACTTCATGATGAAGATAACAATGCAATTTTCAGTAGCGTAATCGTTGTTACAGACCGAACTGTTTTGGATTCTCAGTTACAGGCAACAATCAGTGGTTTTGATCATACTCTTGGTTCAGTTACTACTATTGATGATAAAAAGAACTCACAGGACCTTAAAGATGCAATCAATAATGGGGACCGAATTATTGTAACAACATTGCAGAAGTTCCCAGTTATCTATGAACTTGTTGATAAAGTAAAAGGTCGTAACTATGCAGTAATCGTTGATGAAGCTCATTCTTCACAAACTGGTACTGCAGCATTAAAACTTAAATCAGCCCTTGCAGATACAGAAGATGCATTAAGAGAATATGCAGAAATCGAAGGTAAAGCTGAAGAAGAAATTGAAAAAGATGACAAAATCATCAAAGAAATGCTTGCTCATGGTAAACATAAAAACCTCTCTTTCTTTGCATTTACTGCTACTCCAAAAGACAAAACTCTGGAAATGTTCGGTACTCGCTATGATGATGGAAGCTATCATCCATTCCATATCTACAGTATG
>CALGRN010000349.1 GCA_937880835.1 uncultured Prevotella sp.
CAAAAATAAGAATTTTAACGCAATCCCCCAAGGTTTCAGACTGAGCCTAAGTTCGTTCGAGTTTCTTTTGGGTCAATTTGTTATTTGCTTGGATTCAATTAGTTTCAACCCTATTTGAAACAGTTTGTTTCAAGGCTTGAAACGATTCGTTTCTCGGTGTGAAACAAAGTGTTTCCCGTAATGAAACAGAGTGTTTCAAAGCATGAAACAGATCGTCGTCTTGTGGGATACGAATCGCCGTCCTATAGCTTACGATTGTTTTGTCAGCATTTGTCTTGTCTGACTCATATTTGAAATCAAAAAATAAAGTCTGGTGATAGATGAAAGATGAAAGTGAAAAAGTCTCTATGTATGAGAAAGAACTTTTTTATTTTCTATTTTGTAAGCCGGCAAAGTCTGCGTTTTTGAAAAAAAACAATATATTTGCAATCGTAAATGTCGCAAAAGTAAGTAGTTACGGCGATTTTTATGAATTCTGTTTCCTTTTTTTCGCAGGTAATGTGACAGTATGAACGATAAAATTGACACCATAGTAGCGGGAGTAAACCGGAAGGATGAAAAGATGTGGGGCGATTTCTACGATCGTTTTTATACTGCCTTATGTGTTTATGTATCAAAGATATTGCCGGTCCCCGATGCGGTAGAAGATTTGGTGCAAGATGTTTTTATTTCTGTATGGGAAGGGAAGCGTACCTTTTCTGATATTAAAGAGCTTACCAATTATCTTTATCGTGCCTGCTATAATAATACCTTATTATATATACGCAATAATCAAATTCATGATACCATATTGAATTCTTTAGCCGAAGAAGAAAGCGTGGAGGACGAAGATATGATTTATGCATTGACGGTGAAAGAAGAAATTATTCGGCAACTCTATTGCTATATCGAAGAACTTCCGTCCGAGCAACGCCGGATTATCTTAATGAGAATCGAAGGACATACATGGGAAGAGATAGCGGAACGTTTAGAAATAAGTATCAATACTGTTAAAACTCAAAAGACACGCAGCTATAAATTCCTTCGTGAGAGGCTGGGCGACTCTGTTCATTCTATTATTCTTTGTTTATTTCTCTAAAAAGATAAAAAAGTCAATTTGATACATCTTTATCTTTTTATTGATTACTTAAGATTTGTTTTCTTTGTTAAAAGCGAACTGATTCCTTTTATATTGTGACATAATGTTATATTTTTGCCTCTAAAATCCTCTCCTTTATATTCTTATCTCAAAAAAATATCATCTTTTTGTCACCCTTTTCTGTGAGTTATGTATATCTATAATAAAGCAATTTAAACAGTTGTTTGATTTAAAAAGGAAAAATAAGATGAAGAAGTTCGAAAATGTATATCAAGATGCCGCTTTAATGAAGAAAGCTCTTTTAGGAGAAGCTAATGAATCGGAACAGCAAGAGCTTGAAAAGCGATTGGCGGAATGTCCGGACTTGCAAAAAGTGTATGAGCAATTGCAGAATGGTGAGACATTAAGAGTTGCATTTGAAGAATATAAAAATTATTCATCAAAGAAAGCCTATGAATCTTTCCTTCAGAAAATCGGACAAACGGAACCGGAGGTAATAAAGAAGCCTCGTGCTTTCCGGATTTGGTGGTCTGTTGCAGCAGCTGTTGTTTTAGTAATCGGTTTATCTTTCTATATGTCGAATTATGGTTCGATTGAAGAGGAAAGCAGACCATTGATTCAGCCGGGAGTTCAACAGGCACAATTGACTTTACCCGATGGCAGCATTATTGATGTACATAAGAAAGAAGTTAACGTAATAGTAGACGGCGTTCAGGTAAAATATGAGGAAGGAGTGCTGTCGTATGAACCAACCGTCACAACACAACACGAAGAGAAAAACGTCGAAGAGAAGCCGGTTAAGTCAAATGAACTTATCATACCACGTGGAGGAGAAAATACCGTGATCCTTGCTGATGGGACGACGGTTCATTTGAATGCTGGTTCTAAGTTGACTTATCCGGTACGCTTTGCGGGTAAACGCAGGATTGTAGCTCTGGAAGGTGAGGCTTATTTTGAGGTTGTGCAGGATGAATCTCATCCGTTTGTGGTACAAACTCATCTTGGCGAAGTGATGGTGCTTGATGCATAGCTCTCTGCCCAGCCGTTGTCGCGCAAGTTGTTGGTGAACTTGCTGTATGAGAGGTCAAGCTGTGTGGATACGTTCTTCACGAGGTTGATGTCGGTGTTGAAGCGTATGTTCAGACGGTCGAAACCGTTCTGCTTTGCAGTTGACTTTGAATTTGTGTAGCCGAGTGAGAGGTTGTACATGGCTATGTCATCACCACCCTGTACGTTGATGCTGTAGTTCTGGGTGAGTGCTGTCTGATAGATCTGGTCGCTCCAGTTTGTATCGTTATGATAGGTCTGATAACCGTATGCGTTTGGATTATCGTTGAGGAACTTGAAGTTGATCATCGTATTGGTACTCTTGTTTGCCTCCTGTACCTGCTTCATGGTACCGAGCTGCTCTACGATGTAGCTACGGTTCTGGAACGCATTCATCACTGTTGGATAGTGAGGAATGAGTGTAGCGCCTACGGATGCCTTAACGTCAATGCGGGTCGCGAATGAGTGACCGCGCTTTGTATCGATGAGGATGACACCGTTTGCACCGCGTGCACCATAGAGTGCTGTGGCGTTCTTGAGTACGGTTACCTTGTCGATGTCCTCTGGTGAGATGGTAGAGAGCATGTTGAACACGTCACCATCGTGGAGGGAACCGCGTGAACGCTGCATGTCGAGCTCTACGCCATCGAGGATAACGAGTGGCTGTGCGCTTGCATTGAGCGAGTTGATACCGCGGATGAACATTGACGCACCGTTCTCAAGGTTACCGGAATGCATCGTTGTGTGCATGTCGGCACCGAGGCGTGCTGAGATTTCATTATCGATAGAGAG
>CALGRN010000350.1 GCA_937880835.1 uncultured Prevotella sp.
ACGAGCATTATTAGATTTTTCAGCAATAACATTAACAACATCTTCATTTAAACCTAAATTAAGAATTGTATCCATCATACCAGGCATTGATGCACGTGCACCTGAACGTACAGAAACAAGAAGGGGATTTTTAGGGTCTCCGAATGTGGAATTCATCAAGTTTTCGATGTGTTTAACCGAGCTTTCCACTTCGTCTTTCAATAAGGCAACAACCTCATCTTTGCCTTTCTCATAATATTCATTACATACATCTGTTGTTATTGTGAAACCGGGAGGAACCGGAATACCAATAAGATTCATCTCAGCCAGATTAGCTCCTTTGCCACCAAGCAGATTTCTCATATCTGCTTTTCCTTCGGCTTTACCGTTACCGAAGGTATAAACTCTTTTTTCACTCATAGGTTTATAATTAAAAACTATTTAATTTTGATTTTCTACAATGATTGTGCAAATATACTGTAATTTTATAAAACAGCAAAATATTTAAATGGAAAACTGCCATGTGTAAATTACATTTTATCCGTATTTTTATATATATAAGAAAATCAAACAGAATGTTCACAATATTTAAGTATATGCTACTGTCTTGTAACCTAAGTTTTCATGTTATTCTACTTTTGTGAAAATGCATTTTCCCATTGCCGTATTTATATCGGCAGGGGATATAAGTTGATGCCTTTTACATAAAGATAAACGAACGGGTTTTATAAAGAGTTTTATGCCAACACTGTGAAAGAGTTTTCCAAAAGTTATTGTTTTGCACGGTAAAAGCTATCCTTTTGCGCCCCGAAAGTTATCCTTTTGCAATGCAAAACAATAACTTTTGGAAAACGTCTTATATTCCTGCTGTTTTCAACTGTCTTAATGTGAGCTTGTATAACTCATGATATTAGCAGCCTTAAAGACCTAAGCGAGTATCACCATTCATAAAACTGCCGTACAATTATAATTCGTATAACTCGTGCGGTTTTATGTAAGCGCGCAATCAGCGTGTTACTCATAAACGAAAACTCCTTAATCATTTCTGACTGTAAATCAGGTAATGATTAAGGAGTTTTTGTTCTCTGTTATCTGCGAATTATTGCATATCGCTTATGTTTTATACAGGCTGTTATGTCAACCTTGCATAAACTACCCTTCTAAGAGTTCATTGTCATAAGGAATTCATCGTTGTTTCTCGTGTTGAGCATGTGGTTATGTATAGAGTTCATTGCCTCTATCGGGTTCATGTCTGCAATGTATTTGCGCAAAATCCACATTCTGTCAAGAGTTGTCTTGCTGTGCAGCAAGTCGTCGCGTCGTGTACTTGAAGCGACAAGATTAACAGCAGGAAATATTCTCTTGTTAGAAAGTGAGCGGTCAAGCTGCAACTCCATGTTTCCTGTTCCCTTGAACTCCTCGAATATAACCTCGTCCATTTTAGATCCGGTGTCTATGAGTGCCGTCGCTATTATAGTAAGCGAACCGCCCCCTTCAATGTTTCTTGCCGCTCCGAAAAATCGTTTCGGCTTTTGCAGAGCATTGGCATCCACACCACCGGTAAGCACTTTTCCCGATGCGGGAGAAACGGTATTGTGAGCTCTCGCAAGTCGTGTTATGCTGTCAAGGAATATCACTACGTCGTGACCACATTCAACCATACGCTTCGCTTTCTCCAATACTATTCCGGCAATCTTAACGTGTCGCTCTGCCGGTTCGTCGAAAGTAGAGGCTATAACCTCTGCATTCACCGTACGTGCCATATCGGTAACCTCCTCAGGACGTTCGTCAATGAGCAGCATCATGAGGTATGCTTCCGGGTGATTGGCTGCAATTGCGTTTGCAATATCCTTCATCAATATGGTCTTACCTGTCTTCGGTTGTGCCACGATAAGCGCACGTTGACCTTTTCCTATCGGCGAGAATAAATCGACAATACGTGTAGATAGATTTGTAGTTTCTCTGTCGTTGCACAGCGTAAACTTTTCTTCCGGGAACAAAGGAGTAAGATGTTCAAAAGGAATACGGTCGCGTACTTCCGTCGGATTTCGTCCGTTTATCTTGTCGATACTTGTCAGCGGGAAGTATTTTTCGCCCTCGTGAGGTGGTCTTACATTGCATTGTATCACATCACCGGTCTTCAATCCGTATCCTTTTATTTGCTGTCCGGACACGTAAACATCATCCGGTGAAGAGAGGTAGTTATAGTCGCTTGAACGAAGAAAGCCATATCCGTCAGGCATTACTTCCAATACTCCGTTTGCTTTTATCAAGTCTGCAAAGTCGTATTTTATGCTGTAATAATCAGTTGGTTGTATAAACGCGCTTTCGGCAGGCAGTGTCGGGTTGTCAAGCATGTCGAAACTCGGCAGTGCACTGTGGTCTTCTATCGGCAGATCCAATACGGTTATGAAATCAGTACCATCGCCGGGATCGCCTTCCCATACTCCATTGGTTGTCGCAGTTCTTTTTTCTTCCACTCCTTCGTTGTGTGCATTAACCTTTGCTTGAAGTTGTGCGATGAGATTGTTGTCTTCCTCTATGGCGTTTGTTTCGCCCATTGCGAACTCTGCTTCCGGCACAGTTGCTTCTTTTATGTTGTCTGTATTTACAGTCTCTGCTTCTGTTTCGGGAGCACTTTCCATATCTGTGCTGCCGTTTTCTTCATCTTTCGTTTCCGTTGCAGCTTCATTTTCCTTTTTCTTGGCTTCTGCTTCTGCCTCAGCTATTGCAGCAAGTTCTGCTTTCGATTTGCGCCCCCTGTGTTTCGGAATCGGAACTGCGGGTTCTTCCGCTTTATCTTCTTCCTTCGCTTCGACAGGTTTCTGTTCTTCTGTTATCAACGGAAGTTCTGCTTCGGTTTTAAAGAGTTTCTGTTCGGTGTTGGTCGTCTTGTTTTTCTTTACGTCAAAATTCTCTCCTTCTTTTCCGCTTACCGTATAGACTTTATCAGTGTCTTTCTTGGTTATTCTGACGCGTTTGCGCTTAGCTCCCAATGGATTTTTACTGCCTTCTACAACGGCTTGTTTGTCAAGTATGGAGTATATTATGGATTCTTTGTCGTAACCATCGTTAAATTCTGTACCCAACTTAACCGCAATATCTGCCAACTCGGCAATATCTTTGGATAATAGTTCGTCTTTACTATACATACTTATTGTATATGAAAATATATGTTTGATGTTAAAAGTGTTTCTCGAACAGAAACACCGTAAAATTGTATTCGGCTGCAAAAGTAGTAATTTTTTTTTAACACACCAAATTTTATTCATATAAAAACATTCCGTATTGATATGTTTCTAAAATGAATAAAAGATATTACCATATTATCATAGTGCGTTCCGGAACATGAAGCGACAGGCTGCTTGAAGAATAACTGCTTGTTTGCTGCGGTGCATTTATTATGCAGAATATGTTTTCAAATGTGAAAATAGAATTTCAGATGATATTGTTTTTCCGTAGTTTCTGTATCTGTTTTAGGTGTGTTTTTGTAATGAGAATTCTGAATTTGAAAAATAAAGAAACAGCTCTGAGAAAACGAAAATTGTCGTTTTTCGGAGTCGTTTTTTAGTTTTTGAAATGCAAAAGCTATTGTTTTGTCTCTCTGTTTCACTACTTTTGCACCGTAATAACATTACTTTCACACATCAAAAGTTATCCTTTTGCATCCTGAAAGTATAACTTTTGAAAATCGCAACGTATGCATGTCGTTCTTAAAGAGTTGATAATCAACGCTTAATATTTTTCTCGTTTTTTCGTGCAAATATACGCTCTGTCACGAATAAGCAAGAATTTCATTGAGGTGTAAGAATAATTCCTAATTTTATTAGGTTAAGAGCAAATGAAAAATATTGTGTTAATTATTGATAATTCGATATCCTTTGAAGCATAAAAATAGTATATTTGTGGCGCAAAAAGGAAATAGTAGATTATATAAACCTATAAAAACACATATAAAAAATGATCATTGGTATTCCAAAAGAGATTATGCACGATGAAGCTCGTGTATCATGTACGCCTGAAACAGTAGGCAAGTTTGTAAAAGACGGCTTTGAAGTTCTCGTTGAAAAGTCAGCCGGCGACGGTGCATTGTATTGCGATGAAGACTACGTTGCAGCAGGTGCAAAGTTGATAGACAACCCGGAAGAGATCTATCAGAAAGCAGAAGTTATTCTTAAAGTTAAAGAACCGCAGTTCAACGAGAAGCTCGGCAAACATGAAATCGACATGATGCACAAGGGACAGTACATCATAACATTCATTCATCCGGCAGCACCTGTCAACCATGAAATGGTTAAGAACATGGCTGCAAAGGGTATTATTGCCATCACACTTGACGGTATTCCTCGTATTTCAAGAGCACAAAATCTGGACGCTCTCACATCTATGAGTACCTGCGCAGGCTACAAAGGCATCCTCATGGCAGCCAACTGTCTGACCAAGTTCATGCCTCAGATGTTCACGGCAGTAGGAAAAATCGACCCTGCAAAGGTTATGATTATCGGTGTCGGTGTTGCAGGACTTCAAGCACTTGCTACCGCAAAGCGTCTCGGTGCAATCACATATGCAGCCGACATTCGTCCTATGGCTTCTGAAAATGCAGCAAGTCTCGGTGCGAAAGTTGTTGACACAAAAGTTCCGGCAGAGCTTGCTGTGGCAGAAGGTGGTTATGCTAACCGTCTGCCGGCAGATGTTTTGATACAGGAACGCAAGGAACTCGAAGCTACAATACAAGATATGGATATCGTGTTCTGTTCAGCTTTGATACCCGGAAAGCTTGCTCCGATTATCATTACGGAAGATATGGTGAAAGGAATGAAACGCGGTTCTGTCATCGTTGACATCTCAATAGATCAAGGCGGTAACTGTGAGCTTACTCCGGCAGGTGACACTGTTGTTAAGCATGGTGTTACAATCATGGGCGTAAAGAATATTCCGGGCGAGCTTCCTACAAGTTCTACATGGATGTTCTCTAACAATATGTACAACCTTGTCAAGTATTTGGTTAAGGACGGAAATATTGTTCTCGATCGCAATGATGAGGTTATTGCCAAGAGTCTTGTTTGTATTGATGGCGAATTGGTTCATGCCGGTGCGCGTGAAGCAATGGGACTGTAATAGGTTTCATATAAAATTATCATAAGAAAAGAAGGCGGTAACCGGGCTTTTACAGGCTTGGCAACCGCCTTTTGCATATAACCATTTTACGATTAAAATAAAAAATGATAAGTCCTTATATATTATTGGCAATATTCTTTATATGCACGATAGTGGGATATCTAATCATAAAGAATGTTCCAAGTCTGCTTCATACGCCGCTTATGTCGGGTATGAACGCGCTTTCAGGCGTTACAGTGGTGGGTGCTATAACAGCTGCCGGCTATGTACTTCTGTATTCGAAAGAACCGGCAGGTATCAAATGGTTTGCCGAAATAATCGGATGTGTGGCTATTATCTTGGCAACAATCAATGTGTTTGGCGGATTTTACATCACTCACAGAATGCTTAGAATGTTCAACAAGAAAAAGACTGCTTGATAATGGAGACAATACATATTATAATAAGTGCTCTTCTGTCTTTGACAGTTTTGGCAGGTATATCCATGATGAGTAAGGTTAAGACCTCCGTTAGCGGAAACCTTATCTCTGCATTGGCTATGTTGATTGGAGTAGTGGCAACGTTATATTTCAGCGGAGTTATTCAAGCTTGGACCATACTTCCTTCTATGATAATAGGTGCTTTGATTGGTTCTGTGCTTGCCAACAGGGTTAAAATGATACAAATGCCGCAGATGGTTGCGCTTCTCAACGGTCTTGGTGGTGGGGCATCTGCACTCGTCGGCATAATGTCATCAATGAATATGGGATTCAGTGAAGAACAGTTAAGACAGATATATGACAGCGGAAACATGCCTTTTGTGCATTTCACGTCTATGCTTGCAATATTTGTCGGTATGGTTACATTAGTTGGAAGTCTCGTTGCAGCAGGCAAGCTGCATCGTGTTCTTCCTCAAAAGCCGGTTGTTTGGTTTGCACATTCGTTCATTTCCGCATTGACGTTAGCGGCTTCGATAGTTCTTGTGATATTGGGAACTATGAATGAAAGCAATATGTCTTTGCTTATAGCAGGATGTGTGATAACCTCTTCGCTGTTCGGACTATTCTTCTCTATAAGGGTAGGCGGTGCGGATATGCCTATTACAATCTCCCTTCTTAACTCATTGTCAGGTGTTGCCGGCTCAATAGCAGGTATGGCTATAAGCGATGTATTCCTTGTTGCTGTCGGTGGTATCGTTGGAGCTTCGGGCTTGTTGCTTACTCAAATTATGTGCAGAGCAATGAATCGCAGCCTGTTCAGCATATTACTTGGTTCAAAACCGAAGAAAAGCGGTGTAGCACAAGTGCAGAAACCAAATGTCGATACGAATAAGGAGAAACAGACAGTTGCGCCTGAAAAGAAAGAAAAACAGACTGCATCTTCGGTTCTTTCATCAGCAAAAGAAGTGATAATCGTTCCGGGTTACGGTATGGCATTGGCACAGGCTCAACATCTTGTTAAGCAGCTTGCGGACAAGTTGGAAAGCAAGGGTGCTCGTGTTCGATTTGCCATTCATCCCGTTGCCGGTCGTATGCCGGGACACATGAATGTATTGCTTGCCGAAGCCGATGTTCCTTATGATAACCTCTTTGAAATGGATGCAATCAATTCCGACTTCGCCAATGCTGATGCCGTTGTTGTAATCGGAGCGAATGACGTGTTGAATCCTGCTGCACGCAATGCAGAAGGCACTCCAATCTACGGTATGCCGGTGTTGAATGTCGATGCAGCAAAGAACGTAATCATTTGCAATTACGATTTAAATCCCGGTTATGCAGGAGTAGAAAATCCGCTTTACACGAAAGAAGAAGGTGTGTACTTGGAGCTTGGCGATGCCAAAAAGACAATTCAGAACTTGATAGACAATATAGTATAAGACTTGTTGTTTAAGAAAGATTCATAGATAAAAGGCGCAGACTTAAAGAGTCTGCGCCTTTTATTACCGCTTTGCATATCTCTTATATAGTTGCATTTCAATAGAAATTAGAGTTGCTACAAATATAAACTGAATTAAAACGAGTTCAACGAACTATAATTATTATGTGAGTTCGACGAATTCACGTTATATTACAACCATTTTTATTCTGCATGTAGAGACGCACCCTTGTGACAAAGTCCTTAACACACTTGTGCCTGCAATAAAACGCCTAGCATGCATTGCATCCTAATATTGTTTTTGTGGATATCGGACAGACACGCGGTCTGTCACTACACATTAGTTATATCGCCACATGTAAATACACATTTAAAACAATAGAATTTATCCTGTTTGTAGGGACGTGCCCTGTGCGTGTCAGTATATCCACATGCTTACCTACCGGCATCCAACAATATTACATGAGATGTTCCTTGGTTCGCGGATATTTCGGATAGACCACATGACCTATAACATAGATATTATATTTAATGCAACAACTATTATTCCGTGAGTGTAACGTAGCGATATGGAATGGTATATAAGAATGTATGTGTATGTCTTGCAAGGAAATCTTTAAAAGGATAACTCATTGTTTACCCTTAGCTATCACATATATTATCACAGGGGCGCAGACGATCGGAGTTACGGCATTCAGAGGAATAATTCCGTTGTCTTTCGATATGTAGCATATAAGATTGCACAAAAGTGCAATGGAAGAACCTGTAAGGATTGTTGCAGGAAGCAACTGACGATGATTTTCTGTGGTAAGCAGCAAACGCGCAATGTGAGGAACAGCAAGTCCGATAAACGCTACCGGACCGCAAAACGCAGTGGTCACAGCTGTGAGCAGACCGGTAACAAAGAGCAGAATATTGCGCACCCGTATGGTGTTTATTCCCAAATTCTCTGCATATTGTTCGCCTAACAACAAAGCGTTGAGCGGCTTTATAAGCAATAACGACATGAGAAGCCCCAAG
>CALGRN010000351.1 GCA_937880835.1 uncultured Prevotella sp.
ACTCACAACAACAAAGCTCCGAAGACATTGCCGTACCGTATTCACGATGTGCCGGACCCGCAAAAGATGGAGACTTTGCGTGAATTTATAGTTAAATTCGGATATAAAATAAAGACAAGCGGAACGAAAGGAGCTACTGCAAGAAGTCTGAACAAGCTGATGGACGACAGCGAAGGCAGTGCAGAACAGAAACTGATACAGCGCGTTGCGCTTCGTGCGATGATGAAAGCGAAGTACAGCACGGGGAACATCGGACACTTCGGACTGGCTTTCGACTATTATACTCACTTCACAAGTCCTATACGTCGCTATCCCGACACATTGGTTCATCGTCTTCTGACGCGTTATCAGAACGGCGAACACAGTGCAGACAAGAAGTATTATGAAGAGCTTTGCGAGCATTGCAGCGATATGGAACAGATAGCGCAGAATGCCGAACGCGACTCGATAAAATATAAAATGGTGGAATTTATGAGCGATAAGATAGGCGAAGAGTATGATGCTCACATAAGCGGAATAACGTCTTACGGCATCTATTGCGAGATAGACGAGAACCATTGCGAAGGAATGGTGCCCATGAGAGACTTGGATGACGACTATTATGACTTCGATGAGCGCAACTTCTGCTTGGTTGGCAGACGTCATCACAATAAATATCAGCTCGGAGATGAGATAAGAATATGTGTCGCGCGTGCAAATCTCGAAAAGAAACAGTTGGATTTCACCATTGCATAACGCTTTGTTTTTCGTGTTATAAAGCAAGACGACAAGACACAAAACAGACGATTACGGAAGCCTGTATTTATTTTGCTTGAATACGACAACATACAACCTTGATTTCAAAAGCTATCCTTTTGCACTGCGAAAGGATAGCTTTTGCTTTATGAAACAATAACTTTCAGAGTGCAAAAGGATAACTTTTGCATCATAAAACAAAGGCTTTCGTAATGCCGTTTTTAACATGCTGTTTTTCAATAAGATAAAAAGACGTTTCTTTCTTTGTGAAATTTCTTTTCCGTTTGTATGTATCAGAGTATCGACAACAAGATATATAATAAATGGAAAATGCAACATCAAGGTTTCATTAGAGCATTCTGCCTGTCGGATAGACAATGTATTGAGAGGTGGGAAATCAACATTATTTTGTTAATTTGTTCAATTTTTAATTTTATTGTTGTATATTTGCATCGGTCAAAAATATTAATGCTTATGCAGACAAGATGTCATCTCGCAGTCCTTATTCACGAGCAAGCAAAGAAATATGGCTCAAAACCGGCACTGAATTTTCGCAAATTCGGCAGTTTGGAGTGGCAGGCAGTGTCTTGGAACAAGTTCTCTCTGAGAGTGAAACAAGTTTCCAATGCAATGCTCAATTTAGGTGTGAAAGTGCAAGAGAACATCGGTGTGTTCTCGCAGAACTGCATTCACGATCTTTATACGGACTTCGGAGCTTTCGGAATACGCGCCGTTACAGTGCCGATGTATGCCACAAGCAGCGAGCAACAAGTGCAATATATAGTCAACGATGCACAGATTAGATTTCTTTTCGTAGGCGAACAGGAGCAATACGATAAGGCTCACAGAGTGCTTGCGCAATGTCCTACGCTCGAAAGAATTATCATCTTCGATTCCAGCGTGATAATAAGTTCGTATGATACGAATTCAATCTATTTTGAGAATTTTATAGAATTGGGCGAGAAACTGCCTCGTCAGCCCGAAGTGGACAACCTATTGGAGCAGGCGAGAGAAGACGACTTGTGCAGCATTCTATATACAAGCGGCACAACGGGAGACAGCAAAGGTGTCATGCTTTCATACAGACAGTTTCATGCTGCGTTTGAAGGTAACGGACGATGTGTACCCGTAAGCGACAAGGACAGAGTGATAAACTTCCTTCCTTTCACTCATGTGTTTGAACGTGCGTGGGCATTTCTTTCTCTTTCCGTTGGTGCACAGCTCATCATAAACACTTATCCCCACGAGATACAACAGTCTATGCGAGAGACCAATCCCACTTGTATGGCATCCGTTCCGCGCTTCTGGGAGAAAGTGTTTGCAGCCGTAAAGACCAAGATAGAAAAAGCTAATCCGATGCAGCGCAAGGTGTTCAACCATGCGCTTGCGGTAGGAAGACGATATAATATAGAATATCTAAGCAGGGGAAAACGACCTCCGCTTGCCCTCGCACTCGAATATCAGATGCTTAACCACACCATACTGAGCAAGGTCAGGAAGCAGTTGGGACTGGTGAAACCAAACATATTTCCTACCGCAGGAGCAACAGTTTCACCGGAAGTAGAGGAGTTTGTCCATTCGATAGGAATAGACATGCTTGTAGGTTACGGTCTTACGGAGAGTCTTGCGACTGTGTCATGCGACCACAGAGGAAAGAAATACACTGTCGGTTCGGTAGGACGTCTGTTGGATAACATAGAAGTAAAGATTGGCGAAAACGACGAAATACTGCTCAAAGGCGATACTATAACAAAAGGATATTATAAGCGTGAGGCTCTCAATGCAGAGGCTTTCGACAGCGAAGGCTATTTCCGTACGGGCGATGCAGGGTATATGCTCAACGGCGAACTGTTTCTCAAAGAACGCATAAAAGACTTGTTCAAGACAAGCAACGGCAAGTATATAGCACCCCAGATGATAGAAGCAAAGCTGGTGGTAGATAAGTTTATCGACCAGATTGCCATTGTGGCAGACCTTCGGAAATATGTTTCGGCACTCATAGTGCCCGACTTCAACGAGCTTGAAGAGTTTGCAAGAGAGTACGGAATAGAGTTTGAAAGTCGCGAAGATCTGTGCAACAACAAGAAAATATACCGCATGATGATGGAGCGTATCAACACCCTGCAACAGTCGCTTGCAAACTATGAAAAGATAAAATGCTTCACATTGCTGCCCAATAATTTCAGTATAGAGAACGAAGAGCTTACTAATACGCTCAAACTCAAACGTCGCGTCATAGAGAAAAAATACAGTAAAGAGATCGATAAAATGTACGAAGAATAATGATAACGGCAGAACAACTGAAAGATGTAATGGAAAGAGCGGAGGCTTTGCGCCGCTATCTTGATATAGACAAAAAGAAAATAGAGTACGAAGAGGAACAAATTCGTACTCAGGCGCCTGACTTTTGGGACGATCCAAAGCGTGCGCAAGAGCAGATGAAGAAGGTTAAGAGCATAGAAAAGTGGCTCATCGGATATAAGGATGTACGCCAATATGCCGATGAATTGCAGCTTGCATTCGACTTCTATCATGACGAAATGGTAAGCGAAGAAGAGGTTGACGCCGACTATACGAAAGCTATTAAAGCGATAGAAGACCTCGAATTGAAGAACATGTTGCGCCAAAAGGAAGACCCTATGGACTGTGTTATGAAGATAAACAGTGGCGCAGGCGGAACAGAAAGTCAGGATTGGGCGCAGATGTTAATGCGTATGTACATGCGTTGGGCAGACTCTCACGGGCACAAAGTTACCATAAGCAATATTCAAGACGGTGATGAAGCAGGCATAAAGAGCGTCACTATGGAGATAGAAGGAGGCGAATATGCCTACGGTTACCTTAAAAGCGAGAACGGAGTACATCGTCTTGTGCGTGTATCACCGTTCAATGCGCAGGGCAAGCGCATGACAAGTTTCGCCAGTGTGTTTGTCTCTCCGCTCGTAGATGATACGATAGAAGTGTATGTTGACCCTTCAAAGGTGTCGTGGGATTTATTCAGAAGCGGTGGCGCAGGAGGTCAGAATGTGAACAAAGTGGAAACAGGTGTACGACTGAGGTATTTATATACCGACCCCGATACAGGCGAAGAAGAAGAAATTCTCATAGAAAACACGGAGAGCCGCAAGCAACTTGAAAATCGAAACAATGCAATGCGACTTCTGAAATCGCAGCTATACGACCGTGCTATGAAGAAACGTCTCGAAGCACAAGCTAAGATTGAGGCAGGAAAAAAGAAGATAGAATGGGGCAGTCAGATAAGAAGCTATGTCTTTGACGACCGCCGTGTGAAGGATCATCGAACCAATTTTCAGACTGCCGACGTTGATGGTGTGATGGACGGAAAGATAGATGACTTCATAAAATCGTATCTTATGGAGTTTCCCGTCAATGATGAAGAGGTATAGAAGTATTTCCATCCCTTTTCAATAATATAAGGATGCAATGTCAACAGCACAAATGTGTTTTGATGGAATATTGCCCCGTAAACCCGAAAACGAAAGAACTTATAAACTTAAAATAATACTATCATGAGCGAAAAAAGCAAAATAAACCGTGCGGCACGTGCCGCAAAGCAAGAGAAACAGGCTAAATTGGTTGTTAATTGGATATTCGGCGTACTCGTAGTGTTGGCTATAATATTCATGATTTGGTCTGTGTTGGCTTGACGTATTATGAGCGGATTGGAGATAGAACGTAAGTTTCTCGTCAAGAAAGGTTATGATTACAAGCGCGAGGCGTATGCGAGCAAGCGTATAAAGCAAGGATATTTCGCTGCCGTTCACACTGTCAGGGTGCGTATAAGTGATGATAAAGCATTCCTTACCATTAAAGGTGCATCGCGCAACGGAGGCATGACGCGTTATGAGTTTGAAAAAGAAATATCGCTTGACGAAGCCGAAAATCTCCTTGTTTTATGCGAGAAAGGCATCATTGACAAGCGTCGCTATCTCGTGAAATGCGGGAAACATACTTTTGAAGTTGACGAATTTTACGGAGATAACGAAGGATTGGTTATTGCGGAGGTAGAACTTGAAAGCGAGACGGAAGCATTTGAGAAACCGGACTTCATAGGAACTGAGGTTACAGGCGACCGCCGTTTCTATAATGCTCAGCTTCTTCGAAATCCTTTTTCTGCTTGGCGCGACGCCTTGCCAGAACAATACCGATAGCCGATGCGAGTGTTATTCCGACAGCATTTGCGGCGAAATCAAGCCAATCACCGCTTCTGCGGGAGTTCGTGCAATATTCTTGCAGTATCTCGATGACACCGCTCATAACGACAGGAGACATCCATGCAAACACAAAAAGTTTGTATCCGTCAATCTCGGAATGCTTCTTCAAGTATTCTACCCATATCGCAATGCACGTAACGAGATACATTGCAATGTGCGTCCATTTGTCTATCATGGTGAGATTATCCAACGGAGTGTGAGGAGGAGTGCAGAAACACAGTATCCATATCGTGCATATCAAACTGCACGATATGGGATATTTCATTATCTTTCTACTCAAATATGGCATGCTATCGGGTATTTATCGGATGCAAAAATAATATTTATAAAAATCATTGAGCAATATAACGGCATCTTTTTAGCAATCTTTCAGCCTTTATGCACATAAAAGAGTTCTTCTATTTTCAGAAATCCGACAGAATGGTTATTATTTTCTTGATGTCCGTTCTTTTGATTTCGTTGCTCATTATAGTATTCATAGGAGGTGGTAAAAACACAACCGACATGACAGCTTACGACTCTGCAAAGTTTAGTCAAACAGGTGTTTCTTCCTACTCTTACAGGCATAAAGGAGAATATTACAATGTAGGAGAAAGAGAAGCAGAGCTGTTTCCGTTTGACCCGAACACTGCCGACAGCACCCAACTGTTGCGACTCGGGCTTTCAGAATGGCAGGTGAGAAACATCTATAAGTATCGTGCGAAAGGCGGAATATATCGCAAGCCGTCGGATTTTGCACGTCTTTACGGACTTACGGTGAAACAATATCGCCGTATCGAGCCTTATATACGCATATCGGACGACTACCGGCAGGCAGAGTCTGTTTACGGAACGCCGGCAGAAAATCATGTTTCAGTGCGCGATACTCTGCAATATCCCGTTAAGATAGGCATTTCCGAGCATATCATTTTGAATGAAGCCGACACAAATCAGTTGAAGAAAGTACCGGGAATAGGCAGAGGATGGGCAAGAGCTATCATAAATTACGGCAATCGTCTCGGTGGCTATTGCAACGTAAATCAGCTGAAAGAGATTGAAGGTTTTCCCGAAGAAACGCTCAGATATTTCATAATACGCAATCCGAAAACACGCAAAATAAACCTCAACAAAGCCACGTTGGGGCAAATTCGCAATCATCCTTATATCAATTTCTATCAGGCTCGCGCCATAACAGATTACCGAAGACTTAAAGGAGAGTTGAAAAGCATGAGCCAGTTAAGACTTCTTAAAGAGTTTCCGCAATCGGAAATAGACCGTATCACACCATATATTGAGTTCTGAAACAATCTTTAATGTTTTGCAACATCATAATCTTTGCAAAACGATTGTATGCTGACCGTTATTCGTTTGCCGTTTGTTCAGACACATTGTATAACACTGCGATCATACATAACAAACACTAATTCCCTTTGCTTTGTATAATATTTAAAATCAGGACGTTAACAACGGTTTTTCAAAAGCTGTTGTTTTGCACTCCAAAAGTTATCCTTTTGAGTCCTGAAAGTTATCCTTTCGCAGTGCAAAACAATAACTTTTGAAGTGCAGTTTGTTGACTGATTATTTTCAACCACATAAACATGAATTAATCAATCTCACGCTATTTGATAATTTAAACTCACGAATAATTCACCATTCACCTATATATTTCGCCATATTAACGTTGCTTGCATCACAGAACGGCATTGTAAAAATAGCCTAATGCCACGATAAACAACGTTATCAAACCGAAAAATATGCATATCAAACGCCATTTCATGACTTTCTTCAACAACACAGCTTCCGGCACAGAAAGCCCCACAACTGCCATCATAAAAGCAAGCGCAGTGCCAATGGGAATGCCTTTGGCAACAAAAACTTCTATAACCGGCACTATACCTGCGGCGTTTGAATACATTGGCACAGCCAAAACAACAGACAACGGAACGGCAAGCAGATTGTCTTTCGACATATATTGTTCGAAAAAGCCTTCGGGAACATAACCGTGAATGAAAGCTCCTATACCAATACCTGCAATGATATAAAAAATAACTCCTTTAACAATACCGTATGCTTCTTTCATTATCGACGGCAGTCTGTTGAAGAAAGGAGTGTGCTCTTTCTGCCATTCTGCCGAATCGGATGATGAATTAAGCTGCATCTGTCTGACCCAATCGCTCAAATAAGGCTCTAATTTCATCCTGCCTAATACCATTCCGCCAATCATTCCGAGCATGATACCGCTAATTACATATATTACGGTGATGCGTAAACCGAACGTGCCCAGAAACATGGCAACGGCTACTTCGTTGACCAAAGGAGACGTTATAAGATAGGCAAAGGTAACTCCTAACGGTATGCCTCCTTTGACAAAGCCGATAAACAATGGTATTGACGAACAAGAACAAAAAGGAGTTATGGCGCCGAACAAAGCCGCAAAGAAGTATTGCAAGCCATATAGTTTGCGCGATGTGAGATATTCTCGCAAACGCTCGATAGGGAAATAGGCATTTATAATGCCCATTATCACGCTTATGAAAAATAACAGTATCAATATCTTTATTGTATCATAAAAAAAGAAATTGACCGATTCGCCGAAAGCAGTAGAAGCATCTAAACCGAAAATTTCATATACCAGAAAGTCTGCAAATCTCTGTATCATATACAATAATCATTACATTTATAAAACCTTATCTATAATTTAATCAACGGAATATAATCCTGAAAACCATTGTTGCATGTAAACAAAGCAACGGTTTTCATATCATACCCGAACTGAGAAAAACATAATAAACGCCAATGAGAATAAAAAGTATGGCGACAATGGTGTTAAACCACTTCTGAAATATTTGCACGCGATTATAAAACTTGCCTATTTTTGCCACACTGTAAGCCAATATCCAAGCAACAACAATGACCGGAATACCGGTTGCAAATGCAAAGACTACCGGCAACAAATAACCCTCGCTTTCGGCAGCCGACATAGGAATAAGCATTCCGAAATAGAACAATCCGCTTGTAG
>CALGRN010000352.1 GCA_937880835.1 uncultured Prevotella sp.
ATAACGTATATAGTCGTACACCATTTGCTTGTTCAATCCCTGCACATTGTCACCTATTACGTATTGTCCCCATGCTATTTCTTGACGCACTCCCTCTATCATCATCTCCTTGTAAACATCGACTTTCTCTTCTGTAAACATATCCGGCTCTTCTTTTTTCAATTCTTGTATGATGTTTCGGAATAGCCAAAGATGTGTATTTTCGTCGCGGTTAATGTATCTTATCTCTTGTGCCGATCCCGACATCTTACCGTTTCGGCTTAGATTATAAAAGAACATAAATCCGCTGTAAAAGTATATTCCTTCGAGAATGAAGTTCGCTATGCATGTCTTTATAAGCGAATAAATGTCTCCTTTTTCTTGAAATTCGTTGTAACAGTCACCGATAAACTTGTTGCGACGCAGCAAATATTCGTCCGTTTTCCATTGATATAAGATACTGTTTCGTTCCTCCGGGCTGCAAATAGTGTCGAGCATGTAGCTGTAACTCTGGCTATGTACGCACTCTTGGAATGCCTGTATGTGCAGACAAAGGTTCACTTCGTTAGCCGTTATATATTCGCATAGCGAAGGAAGGTTATTGCTTTGCAGCGAATCAAGAAACACAAGAAAGCTCAATATCTTGTCGTATGCAGTTCGTTCTGCGCTGTTGAGGTGCGGATAATCTTTCATATCCTGTGTCAGATTTATTTCTTCCGGTATCCAGAAGTTGTTCATCGCCTGTCTGTACCAATCGTTCACCCACTGATAACGCATGTTGTTGAAGTCATTAAGGTTAGTGGTATTACCTCCAATCATGCGTCTCAGGCGTAAGTCTGTGTCTCCTTCGGGATTGAAGAGAGCGTTTTTTTTCAGTTTTATATTATCCATTTTATATTTTTGTTTTTATTCTTTTCTATGATGAACAGCTTTCACACTCTTCCACTTCGAGCGACTTACTGCGTACATAATATATAGTCTTAACGCCGCTTTTCCATGCAAGCAAATATAAATTCAGCACTTTTCGCATTGTGAAATCATTGGTAATATACAAGTTTATGCTTTGTGCTTGGTCTATATGTCGTTGCCTTATTCCTGCCGCACGTATGCTCCAAGTCTGGTCTATTAGATATGCTCCCTTGTATAACCAATACGTTTTGTCGGAAAGATGAGGCGCAACACGTGGCAGCATTGCTCCTCGTTTCTCTTCCAAGAAGAATTTTTTCATCACAGGATCAACACCTGCGGTCGTTCCTGCAATAATACTTGTGCTGCTTGTCGGTGCTATTGCCAGCAGATAAGCATTGCGCATACCCTGCATGCTCACTTTGTTTGCTATGCGTTGCCATTCGTCTGACGTGTAACCACGCTTCTCAAAGTAAGCTCCCGTATGCCAATCGCTGCCGTCAAAACAACCATACGAACCTTTTTCTTCTGCTATATCAGAACTTGCTTCCACTGCTGCACGGTTTATTCTGTCAAACACTTCGTCAACGAAAGCAAGATGATTATCGCTTTCCCACTTTATTCCGCGCACCGCCAATGCATGATGATAGCCGCTCACACCAAGTCCTATGCTGCGATATTTGCGGTTCGTTATCTGTGCATAGTGCAGCGGATAGAAGTTCAGATCTATGACATTATCCAATGCACGTACCACAGTTGCCACCTTATCTTTCATCTCTTCCTCGTTCTCCAAAGGCAAATGACCGAGCGAAAGGCTTGCAAGATTGCATACGACGAAGTCTCCCGGACGTGTCGTTTTAACGACAACGGTATCACCGTCTTGTGTCTTTATTTCGTTTGAAACAGTATCTATGGGCGACATGTTCTGCGCAATCTCGGTGCATAAGTTAGAGCAATAGATCATGCCTTTGTGTCCGTTGGGATTTGCTCGGTTCACTATATCTCGATTGAACGTAAACGGTGTGCCTGTTTCCACAACCGAACGAAGCACCAGTCTCACAATATCTTTGATGCTCATCACACGACGTGACAAGCGCATATCATCTATACAATCTTTGTATTTGCGTTCCCATTCCTCGCCGTAGCAATCTTCCAGACAATAACCTTTTATCGACATGATTTCGTTTGGGCAAAACATGAACCATTGTTGGTTAAGGTCTTCCTCTGCCATACGCCAGAAAAGGTCGGGATAACACACTGCCGGAAAGATGTCATGTGCTTTCATTCGGTCGTCTCCATTGTTGGTTCTAAGTTGCAGAAACTCTGGTAAATCCTTGTGCCAGACATCCAAATACACTGCAACAGCACCTTGTCTTACTCCCAATTGGTCAACAGCTACGGCGGTATCATTAACCAATTTCATCCATCTTATGACTCCTCCTGCCGCGCCTTTGAAGCCCCGTATCTTTCCGCCTGCTGCACGAACTTTGCCGAAGTAAAGCCCCATTCCACCGCCAAACTTGCTCACCATGGCAAAGTTATCTATGCTTCGGTATATCCCTTCGAGGCTATCGGGGACGGTATCTATAAAACAACTCGACAGCTGATGAAAGGGTTTGCGAGCATTAGACAGCGTTGGTGTAGCCATTGTCACTTCCAAACGACTCAGCATATCGTAGAACTTGCGCACCCAAAGCATTCTGTTCTTTTTTTCATGCAGCGCAATACCAACATACATCTCTTGCACTCGTTCAACAGGTTTCTGCGAATAGGTGCGTATCAGATAGCGTTTATCAAGCAAATCGAGCCCCGAATAGTTAAGTAAATGGTTTCTTTCGTGCTGCATGAAGCTTGCAGCCTCTTCTATTTCGCTTTCCGAATAGGCATCTGTTATATATTTTCCGTATAACCGTTCGTCCGTAAGATAACGCAATTTATCGTAGAAACATCTTATTCCTTCCGTCTCTTCCACATTCTTTATCTCCGCTTCGAGCTTAAAGGAAAGAAGTCGTGCGGCTATAAATTCCCAGTCGGGAGCTTCCTGCGTGGTCATCTCTACGGCAGCTTTTATAAGCGCAGAGAGTTTCTCCTGTCTTTTCATACCGTGTTTTACGAAACTTCCGAACTTGTCTGCGAGCAACGAAATGCTGTATTCACTGCCTTTAAAATCGTTCACAATGCCTTTCAGCACTTCTGTCAAAGCCTCGTCGTCTATCTCCTCTGCTATGCTGTTGAGTGACTTTCTTTGCTCCGTTCGTTGCCATCTGAAAAGAATGTAGCTCTTCGCTTCGTTGTAGAAACCGTTGCTCATCAGACACTGTTCCACTTCATCCTGAATGCTTTCCACATTGCGTTTGCTCGGCGTATCTTTTATGATGTTCTCCACTGTCTCAACCATTGAGTAGAGTTTGAACTCATTCACCGGTTGCTTCGTGCTTGCGAAGCTCTTTCTTATGGCAACGGCAATCTTCTCTTTGTCATACTTTTCGACCGTGCCATTTCTTTTGGTAATTTCCATAAGATATGAAGATAAAATCTGTTTTAATTTGTTTTTGTGTTGCACTGTCTCGTTGAGTCAGCACATACATAAAAGAATTATTTTGCAACAAAGGTACGAATTAATATTTTTAAACGAGAAACAATTTGTAATTATTTCAATAACAACATGCTTGTTAGGTATGTTTTGATATATGCCGTTATTGTTTCTGTAATTAAGAATTTATTTTACAATGCTCAGAAAACAATACGTCTCGGCTGCAAAACGCATAATCGGTCGCAAAAACGCAAAAAACATAAAAGGCTGATAGTCAGAATATTGAAGGCGAACCGTAATCTTCTTGTTTTTTAAAAGCATAACTTTTACATCGCAAAAGGATAGCTTTTGAATTCCGGAAGAAGTTGTTTTGCATGACAAAAACATAGAAAAAGAATTGCAAAACAATAACTTTTGCATCTCGAAAATAAAAAAACAGCTTCCTTGAAAGCATTTTTTCACTTTACGGAAGCTGTTTCGTTGTTTTCTTTACTTGTAATAATTCTGACAATTACAAGATTAAATCAAGAAGTTGAATATATGTTTTCGACATTGCTTTTTTTATTTTTTGCATGGCAAAACGATGCATGAATCTCTGCCGAAGTTTTACGTCTGTTTGTATTTTATTATTATAGTAATTTTCATTTCGCTGTATGCATTGTTTATGTTATCATGTTTCAGCATATAGATACGGTGTGCCTTAGCGTTCTGAGTCGTAAGAATCATTGTCGTGGAATCTTCTTCTCGCTTTTCACGAAAATCCCCTTTCGATGCCTCTTTCTTGAAAGCCGATATAAATTTTTTATAATTCACGCCCGACATTTCAAGCACCTTGACAACCTTCATCACCTTTCTTGTTTTCGGATCGCGTTCAACTGCCGAAGTAAACGTGCTGCTTCCTACGGTGGAATATTGTTCCACAAGAGCATCTATACTGTTCTGTGCCCATGCGCAGGCAATCGTCCCGATGAACATAATCAATGCTATAAGTCTTTTTCTCATCATATACCGTGCTGTTTTCATTCTTTATTAAAGTTACATTAAAACCTTTCCTTGTCAATAAGCGGAACTTCATTTGAAGCCTGTTTTCATTCATTCAGAATATCGCTCATACGTTTTCTTTCGTCAGGATCGCTTATGCTTTGGAGCAATTCCTGTTCCGCATCGGTTACGGTATTGTTTTCTGCCACTTTCTTTTCTATACGATCTGCATCCCCGAGAGTCTTTATCACGTTATCTTTTATCTTCGATGGGTCGTCTATACGTTCTCCTTTCACTATCATATAGCTGCCTTCGTGATAGCTCGCAAACTGCTTTTCAGCATGTATATTGCGCATTATTCCTATCGAAACAACAAACAAAACGACTGCTGCAACGGCTGTTGCCACGCGCCAGAAGATATTGAACTTTCGCGCTTTATGCTTGGTTTCGGCATCATCGAAGGCAACTGCATTGAAGTCGCAGAACATCTCCCGATACTGCAAAAGCTCTTCCGGCACATCGCAGTTGTTGAAGAATTGGTATAGCGTTTCCTCCTCTTTCAGCGATGTTTCACCGTCCATAAACCTTTCAATAAGATTTCTTATATAGTCAATGTTCATAATCATTTCTCTGCATATTTGTCTCTTACAGCCTGTCGTGCTCTGCTTAACGACTTCCTTATTGCCGCTTCCGAGCATCCGGTCATTGCAGCAATGTCGCTTATTTCCATTCCTTGAAGATGCCGCAACCTCAGCACCGTCTGCTGCGCGGAAGGCAGTTTATCGACTATCTTCATCATTCTTTCTATCTGTTCGTGCCGTTCCTGCACGGCATCTTCGCATACAATGTCCGGCATAATGATGCCTGCCGTATGCTTACGGCGTCGTATCCGGTCTATACAGAGGTTTCTGACGAGAGTTCTCGCAAGCGCATCTATCGGCATTTTCAGTTCGTTGCACATTGTCCATAGCTTCATCATGGCATCCTGCACGATGTCTTCCGCCTCGTCGGCATCATTCAAATACCGTCCGGCTTCGTTGTTCAACCGCGCTCTAAGGCGGCTTGCTTCTCTCTTATACTCCTCTGTTGTCACTCTGTTTCGTCAGAAGTTGTTAAGCTCTTTCGTATCCATTTTAGACACACCGCTTGAGTCTATCGTCGTTTTATCTGCCGTTCCGCTTATCTTGCATTTTGAAACACCGCTGCTTTGGGCTTCCAGTTTCTCGCAATCCACATTGATGTCGATGTTTCCTACACCGCTTACGTCAATGTAGGCATACTTGCCTTTGAATTTGGCATTAATCTTTCCCGAGCCCGACATGTCCAGAGATAACCTGTCTGCATTAATGTTCATTTGGTTTGAATTAACCCCCGAACAGTCTAATTTCACATCCGTTGCCTCGACGTTGCATTTTATATTGCCTACGCCCGATGTATCCAAGTCGAACGTTTTGCATTTTATATTGCCGGCGTTGAAGTTTGAAACACCCGAGCAATCTAACTTGAAATTGTCCGAATTGAAATCTCCTGCATTAAAGTCGCATACTCCGCTTATGTCAAGCATGTTCAAATGCGGCGATGTTATGTTGATAACAGGTTTTTCATTGCCATTGTTTGTTTCGTTTATGAGGTTACGCTTAGCCACTATATGCAGTATTCCCTTGTCCACATATATGTCGAGGCGGTCTATACGTTCTCTTGTTCCGACAATCTCAACGTCATATTTGTTGCCCTGTTTATAGTTTACAATGATGACATCAGAAACGTCTATGCCATTGAAGTTGCTTAGTTTCAGAGTTTCTCTCACATTGTCTTTCGATTGCCTTTTGTCTTTTGCAACGGTGCTTTCCGTTCCTTTTCGAGCACCTTTGTAATAGTTTGAAACTTCTTGAAAGTCCTTGCAAGATGCGAATGTAATACCGCAAACTAAGGAAATAATGATAAAAAGATTTCTTTTCATATCTGTAATGTTTTAAATTAATATTATCTTTCCGGAACGTTACGTCAACGGCAGTGCATCAGAATAGCATAAATGCCTGCATCTATTTGCAGCTGATGTCTTGCGCCTGTCGTCGTTACACGTTTCAATGATATTACGAAGAAAGAGTCTTTTTGTGACACAAAAATACGAAAAAAATAAATAAAGGAAAGAAAAAATTAAAGAATGAACATTCGGAACTTCTTTTACTACATCGTGAAATACATTCGTTTTCGTGATAAAACGCCTCATCGGTAGCAAGAAAATGAAAAAGAACAAAGGGTGATAATAACACCCTTAAAAACAGACAGTAATATACCCGTTTTTCAAAAGTTATCCTTTTGCATCATGAAAGGATAACTTTCACAGCGCAAAAGGATAGCTTTTAGGATGCAAAAGGATAACTTTTGAAATGCACGCATATAATAACGGTTCTGAAACAATGCCGTATCGTGCCTGTGTATTAAAAACGGATAAAAGCAGACGGGCATGACACTAATAATCGAAATATTCGTTTTTTTTGTTTTAAACGATTATCTTTGCAGATTATTAATGATACATACGGTGTCGTGATGTTCAGAAAAGAAAAAATAAAGAAATAGCAATATGGAATATAATTTCAGGGAAATAGAAAAGAAATGGCAGCAGGAGTGGAAAGCGAACAATACATATAAGGTTTCCGAAGATAAAGACAAGCAGAAGTTTTATGTGCTCAACATGTTTCCGTATCCTTCGGGTGCGGGGCTTCATGTAGGTCATCCGCTTGGCTATATCGCTTCCGACATATATGCACGGTATAAGCGTCTGAAAGGATTTAACGTGCTTAACCCGATGGGATACGATGCTTACGGACTGCCTGCCGAACAATATGCCATACAGACAGGACAACATCCGGCTGTAACTACCGAGCAAAACATAAATCGTTATCGCGAACAGTTGGACAAGATAGGGTTCTGTTTCGACCGCGACAGAGAGATAAGAACATGCGACCCGGAATATTATAAGTGGACGCAATGGGCATTCATGAGAATGTTTCAGAGCTATTACGACAACCGTTCGAAGAAAGCCGAACCGATAGAAAAGCTGATAAGGCATATTGAAGAGAAAGGAACGGAAGGTATTGATGCTGCCTGTTCGGAAGAGTTGAGCATAACTCCGGAAGAGTGGAAGGGCATGAACGAGAAAGAGAGACAGACGGTGCTGATGAATTATCGCATCGCTTATCTCGGTGAAACGATGGTGAACTGGTGCGCAGGTTTGGGAACAGTGCTTGCCAACGACGAAGTAGTTGACGGCGTAAGTGTGCGCGGAGGCTTTCCCGTTGTTCAACAGAAGATGCGTCAATGGTGTCTGCGAGTGTCGGCGTATGCACAGCGTTTGCTCGACGGACTTGACAAAGTGGACTGGACAGACTCGCTTAAAGAAACGCAACGCAACTGGATAGGCAGAAGCGAAGGGGCAGAAGTGGTGTTCAAAGTGAAACAACAGCATGGTGACAACAATGCTGATGATGCCGATAAAGATGCCGTTGACTCGCTGACAATATTCACTACGCGCGCAGATACCATGTTCGGAGTGACGTTTATGGTGCTTGCTCCCGAGTCGGAACTTGTTGAAAAACTGACAACTTGCAATCAGAAAGCGGCAGTGGACGATTATCTTGCTTATGTGAAAAAGCGCACCGAGCGAGAGCGGATAAGCGATAAGAAAGTGACAGGAGTGTTCACCGGTTCTTATGCAATAAATCCTCTTACAGGCAAAGAGATACCTATATGGATAAGCGAATATGTGCTGTCGGGATACGGAACAGGTGCAATAATGGCAGTTCCTGCACACGACAGCCGCGACTTTGCATTCGCAAAACATTTCGGTTTGCCTATAATACCGCTTATAGAAGGTGCTGATGTGAGCGAAAGCAGTTATGATGCGAAAGAAGGAACAGTGATAAATTCGCCCGTATCGGAATGCGGAAGCGACACGGAAGGACAAATGCTGTCGCTTAACGGACTCTCGGTTAAGGAGGCAATAGCAAAGACAAAGAAGTTTATAACAGAAAAAGGAATAGGCAAAGTTAAGGTGAACTATCGCCTAAGAGATGCCATATTCTCGCGTCAGAGATATTGGGGAGAACCGTTCCCGGTATATTATAAAGACGGGATGCCGTACATGATACCGGAAGAATGCCTGCCTTTGGAACTTCCGGAGATAGACAAATATGAGCCTACCGAAACGGGAGAACCGCCTTTGGGACGTGCAAAGAAATGGGCATGGAATGTGAAAGAAAACAGAATTGCAGAGAAAAGCAGCATCGACAACGATATCGTTTTCCCGCTCGAACTATACACCATGCCCGGATTTGCAGGCTCTTCGGCATATTACTTGCGCTATATGTCGCCGAAAGACAATAACACCCTCGTGAGCAAAGAAGCTGACGAATACTGGCAAAACGTTGACTTATATGTTGGAGGAACGGAACATGCGACGGGTCATCTCATTTATTCGAGATTCTGGAACAAGTTTCTTCATGACATAGGAACGTCGTGCAAGGAAGAGCCGTATCGTAAACTTGTCAATCAAGGAATGATACAAGGACGAAGCAATTTCGTTTATCGCGTGAGCAGCGACAAGTCCGGCAAAGCTCCTGTTTTTGTAAGTTTCGGTCTTAAAGACAAATACGAAACCGTTGCAATACATACTGACGTAAACATTGTAAACAACGATATATTGGACACGGAGGCATTCCGTGCATGGCGTCCCGAATACAAAAACGCCGAATTTATACTGGAAGACGGCAAGTATGTTTGCGGTTGGGCGATAGAAAAAATGTCGAAGTCAATGTTCAATGTCGTTAATCCCGACATGATAGTAGATAAATACGGAGCAGATACTTTGCGTCTTTATGAGATGTTCTTAGGTCCTGTTGAGCAAAGCAAACCATGGGATACGAACGGCATTGACGGTTGTCACAGATTCTTGAAGAAGTTCTGGGGATTGTTCTGGGCAAGCAGAGAAGAAGAGTTTATCGTAAATGACGAGCCGGCATCGGATGAGTCTCTGAAATCGGTACATAAACTTATAAAGAAAATAAGTCAGGATATTGAGCAATTCTCATACAACACTTCCATCTCCGCATTTATGATATGTACCAACGAATTGGCTCAGCAGAAATGTCATAACAGGGAATTGCTTACCAAGATAGTTGTTCTCATTGCCCCTTTCGCGCCTCATATAGCCGAAGAACTGTGGCAGAAGCTCGGACAAAGCGGAAGCGTATGTGATGCCGTATGGCCTGAATGGGATGAGAAATATCTTGTGGAAAAAGAGATGCAACTTACTGTTTCATTCAACGGAAAGGCAAGATTTCAGATGCAATTTCCTGTCGATACCGATAACAAAACAATAGAAAGCAAGGTTCTTTCCGATGAAAGGACTGCCAAATACACAGAAGGAAAACAAGTGGTTAAGGTGATAATAGTGCCTAAGCGTATAGTAAACATCGTAATAAAATAAAAGAAAAACAATGGACAATCGTAAAAAGTTCATATTGTCGGAAGTAAAAGACTATGTTATAATAACTTTCGGAATCATTCTGTACGTATTCGGATGGACGGTGTTTTTCCTGCCATACCGGATTGTTACCGGCGGTGTGACAGGTATATCGGCAATCATATACTACGCAACAGACTTTCCGATACAGAACTCTTACTTCATAATAAACTTCGTTTTGCTTGCCGTTGCGCTCAAAGTATTGGGCTTGAAGTTTCTCATGAAGACGATATATGCCATTGGAATGATGTATTTCATGCTGTGGGGAGCACAAGAACTGATGAAATCATTTACCGAAGACGGAAGCATTCCGAAACTTCTCGGCGAAGGAAACGATTTCATGTCGCTCATCATCGGATGCTGTTTCACAGGTACGGGGCTTGCAACAGTGTTCTTGAACAATGGAAGCACCGGTGGAACAGACATCATAGCAGCCGTTGTCAACAAGTATCGGAACATCTCTCTCGGGCATGTATTGATGGCTGTTGACATTATCATAATATCAAGTTCGCTGCCAATCTTCGGCAGTAAGTATGACATGGCAACCGGTTTACGTATGATGGCATTCGGCTTTGTCACGCTTATAATAATGAATATGGCACTCGATTATGTGATGAATGCAAACCGACGCTCTGTTCAATTCTTCATATTTTCAAAGAAATATAAAGAGATTGCCGATTTCATAACTAATGAAATACATCACGGAGTGACAGTGCTTGACGGACACGGATGGTACACCGGCAACGAATATAAGGTGCTTTTCGTTCTCGCAAGGAAGCGTGAGAGCAACAATATATTCAGAGTTATAAAGATGATAGACCCCGATGCGTTTGTCAGTCAGAGTTCTGTTATCGGCGTTTATGGTGAAGGATTTGACAAGCTGAGAATAAAAATACCTGCCAACAATGAAGATGTGACGGGTAAAACAGCAGACAGCAGTGCCGTCATGCAGGAAAAACAATAAGCAGACATATATGAAAATAGTATTTGCAACAAATAATAACAACAAACTGTCGGAGATACGCGACATTCTCAGTTCGGCATTTGAAGTGATGTCGCTCAATGAAATCGGATGCGATGTTGATATACCTGAAACGTCAGATACGCTCGAAGGAAATGCCATTCAGAAAGCTATGTATGTGTGGGAGCATTATCATTTGAGCGTGTTTGCCGATGATACGGGACTTGAAGTGGATGCTCTCGGCGGTGAACCGGGTGTGAGAAGCGCGCGTTATGCAGAAGGAACAGACCATGACAGTGAAGCAAACATGCGGAAACTTCTGCATAATCTCGGTACAAATGAAAACAGAAGTGCACGCTTCCGCACTGTTATAGCACTCATAGAAAACGATGCTGACAAGCCGCTTTTGTTTGAAGGCAAAGTGGAAGGATGCATAATAAAAGAAAAACAAGGAACTTCGGGATTCGGATATGACCCCGTTTTTATGCCGGAAGGATATGACAGGACATTCGCAGAGCTTGGAACGGAAATAAAAAACAAAATCTCTCATCGTGCACTGGCAATGTCAAAACTCGCAGAATATTTAAGAAATAAAAAATAACGGACAGACAATAAAATCATCTATAAACTCCGTTTATTTAATAAACTAAAAACAATGAACCAAATGAAAAGATTATATCTAATCATAATGTTGGTGATAACAACGGTTAAAATGAATGCCGGAGCTATCGGAACTTGGAACTCTTATCTCGCATATCACAAGATAACAGAGATAGAAGTTGCAGGAAATATGGTGTATGTGCTGAGTTCCAACGGTCTCTATTCTTATAACAAGAATGACGAAAGTGTTCATACTTACGATAAGATGAATGTCTTGAACGACTGCGATATATCACATATAAAATGGTGTAATGCAGCAAAGAAACTTGTTGTAATATACTATAATAACAATATAGATTTGCTTTCTGACAATGGCGATGCCATAAACATTTCGGATTACTACTCAAAGAGTATGACGGAAGACAAGACAATAAACCACATAGATATAGACGGAGTGTTCGCATACATATCAACCGGTTTCGGAATAATAAAGCTGAATGCAGCCGACAATGAGATAAGCGATACTTATAATCTCGGTTTCAGTGTCAACTATACATATATAGAGGGTGGCAGGATTTATGCTGCGTCGATGCAAAACGGGCTTTATTCCGCATCAATGAAAGACAATCTGCTCGATAAGAATGTGTGGAAAAGAGTGGGAGATTATAAACCTCTTGAAGAAAAAAGAAATGTTGTTTACGACAATTCAAGTAATTGCTTCTGGACTAATGATGAAAACGGAAACCTCATGTCTTATAGAGAAGAGAACGGAAAAAGAACTGTTATGACAACAGGTATTGCTCCCGAAGGTCCGAAATACAATTACTTTGGCTTTATGCGCTTCTATAATGATAAACTATATACAGGAGGAGGCGGCTTCACTTCAAGCACTGATTTGAACAGAGAAGGCACTGTTCAGATATACGATGGTTCAAAATGGACTATACTTGAAGACAATCTGAGTGTAAAAACAGGACATTCATATGTTGATGTAGGTTCTGTTGACGTTGATCCGAACCCCAATAACCCCGAACATATATTCGTTGGAAGTCGTTGCGGACTGTATGAGTTCCTTAACGGTAACTTTATTAAAGAATATTCTTTTGACAACAGTCCGCTTAAATGTGCATCAACGGTAAATCCTCCTTCAAAAGATTACGTCATAGTTCTTAGCGTCAAGTACGACAAAGAGGGCAACTTATGGTGTCTTAACAGTATAAGCGGCTCAACATCTTTATTGAAATATTCGAAAGAAGGCACATGGACATCTCATCATAATTCGGAACTTATGCTGAAAGAAGAGAAGAGATCGTTTGAAAGAATGCAAGACCAGATGTTCGACAGTCGCGGTCTGATGTGGTTTGTCAACAACTATTCTCGTTCTCCTTCATTGTTATGCTATCAGATTTCGACAGATGCTTTGAACAAATATTCATCTTTCGTAAATCAAGATGGTAAATCGATAACGGTAACTCAGGTAAGATGTGTAGCAGAAGACAAGAGCAACAACATCTGGGCAGGAACAAACGTAGGTCCGCTTATGCTTACAGCTGATGCAATAGTCAACAACTCTAAGATATTCACACAAGTGAAAGTGCCGCGCAACGACGGTACTGATTATGCCGATTATCTACTCGATGGAGTTGACATAAGCTGCATGGCAATAGACGGAGGAGGGCGAAAATGGTTTGGAACAAACGGCAACGGAGTATATCTTATAAGTGAAGACAACATGACACAGATACATCATTTCACATCCAAAAACAGCAAATTGTTCTCCGACAACATAGAAACTATTGCAATAAACGATAAAACCGGTGAGGTATTCTTCGGCACAGACAAAGGTCTATGCTCATTCATGAGTGATGCAAGTGCTACAAACGAAGCCATGACGAAAGACAATGTATATGCTTATCCTAACCCGGTAGAGCCCGGTTACAGAGGACTTATAACAGTGACGGGACTTACATACAATGCTGATGTAAAGATTGTAACGTCAAACGGTGTTCTTGTTGCGCAGGGAAGAAGCAACGGAGGCACTTTCACTTGGGACGGAAACGACCTTAAAGGAAAGCGTGTGGCATCGGGAATATATATGGTACTGGCTGCAACGGCAGAGGGCGATAAAGGTGTTGTCTGCAAGATTGCGATTGTGAATTGATTATCCGGCAACACCGTATGCACTTTGAAGAATAACAATAGGAAAGAAAGCGATGTCACAGCGTAAAACTTGGATAGACACAGGGCGCGGTATTATGATGATGTGGGTGTTACTCGTGCATACCGAAATCTATTATATGGGCTTCGAGTATCCTGTCGGTTTCACTCAAAATCGCATGACTTTCTTCTTCATCATGTCAGGTTATCTGTTCTATAAAGCATCGGGTATAGACTATCGTAGGAAGCTGAAAGGAATATTAAGAGGTATAATCATGCCTTATTTTATATTCATGTCTGTGCTTCAACCCGTAAAACACATATTCTATAATGACTTGTCGCCCGACATCATCATTGAGATATTGGCAGGAAAATCATCATGGTTTGTCGCCGCACTTGTAGTTGCTGAAATCATATTTCTGTTTCTTCTGTATATCTCCCGTAATCGCAGTTGGTTGCTTCCTATATGCTGCGTGCTCTTGTTCTCATTGTCAGCATACATGGAGAGGAACGGACTCTTTGCGGAAAACTACTGGTATTTTAAAAACGGCATAATGGCAATACTGTTCATCTGCGCCGGTTATTACTATCATAAATATGAAGACCGCATCGTTTGCATAAACCGAATAGCATACATTATCATACTTCTGATAACCCTTATCATAATAAAAGTGATAGAATATCAGAATGCAGACACTATGATTTTCAGCATGAAGGCGAACACGATAACCAACTATCCGATGCTCATAGCAGACGGAATAGTCTTCACGTTGCTTTTCATAGAACTTATAAAACGCCTGCCCCCGTTGTCTTTCATAACATATCCCGGCTCAAAAAGCCTTGTATTTTACTTTTTCTGCGGTGCGTGTCCGGTTGCCGTAACCTACGTTGCCAACAAGTCAGGTTTCGGATATGACGGAGGTTTCGTAAGCGTTATTATAGTTTATGCGGTAGTTTATATGCTCGATATGGCATTGACTTACGCAGTTTACAGATATATACCATTTGCCGTAGGTAAGCGTCATAAAGACGTTGTTAACAATTAAAACAATATCATTGAGCAGCCGTATGCTGCCACAATGGTAGATAAGAGAGCGATAATCCTTAGAACAAAGATTATCGCTTCCTTTTGTTCATCACTCAGCATCATTGCGTATTTCGTCAGACGCGATAAGTCCCAACAATGCAGTGGCAACGGTTATTACTGCTTTTATTATAGCCTTCCAGTTCTTTATTTCTATTTTCATAATCTTATTTCTTTTTAAAGTGCATAATGCACAATCACAGTTCAGCATCAGAAGTACGGAACATGTTGTGCATTATGAACCGATTGTTGATTTAAGGATTTACTACATGCTCATCATCACCATTGTTTTCGTTACCGGTGACGATATTGTCCTTAGGCATTTCCTGCACCTTTGCACCCGTAAGAAAAGTCTTAATGCGCTTCTTGTTCGAGTCTATTCGAGTCTCGGGTTGAAAAAGCACATGCAATCCTTTCACGTTTTTTGAAACGGTGAAATCCTTCGCTTCGCTTGCAGGACTTGTTCTGAGCCCTATCTTGAACGTTCCGAATCCGTTCAGTTTCACACGCTTTGAATTTTGCAAATGCTCCTGCATGGTCTCTACAAGTTCTGTAATCACCGCAACAATGTCACTCTTTTTCAATGTGCAGTTGCGTTGCATTATCTCCGCCAGCTGGTTTGTGTCTGTCGTTCCCTGCATTACCGAACGTCCATACCACTTTCCTTTACGTTTGGGATTAGAACTGTTGTCCTGTCTCAGTTTATAAAACACTGCCATAATTTTGTTTCCTTTCTTTTTTTAAATGGTTAATTTAATTTTAGTAAGTTATTATCTCTTTCTGAAAGCTTTCGTTTGCAAAGGTAATACATTTGCATATCCATGTCCAAATCTGTGTGCTATGCTTGACTGTATGTAAAGATGATGCGCTCTGTAAGCCGTTGATTTAAAGCATTTTAGAGATATTATTGCAAACCTGTTGGCATCCTGTCTCATTCTTGTTTTAATGTGTCTGAAAATCAATATATTGCATGATGTTTTTCAAAAGCTATTGTTTTGCACGCCAAAAGTTATCCTTTTGCATAATGAAAGTTATCCTTTTGCAATGCAAAAGCTATTGTTTTGTTTTACCGTTGTTTTTCTTTTCTATTTCAACCATAATTATACGTGGGTTCGACGAAATTCGTTCGAGATATTTAAGTATAATCATTTAATCTGTACGTTCTGTCAATTTACATAAAACTATAGTTTATAATATTCATAATTTGCTTGGTCTTATGACTGTCGATATCGTTGTTCTGCATGTGATTTGCGGACAGACAGGGCGTCTGTCCGTATTATTCGTCTGTTCGCATTTAAACAATGTGCATGTGAGATTATTGTTTTCCGTCAAACATTGGGTATCATCGTCGGGCTTATATTAATAATAATGTCGTGGATGATTGTTGAATATAAGCCTTTTCATTTCATTCTTTACTTATTGTTCCGGCTCAAAATATCCTCTCATGAGCATTTTCCGATGTTATTGCAATAAGCGTTCGGACATAGTATATCATATTATTAATGATGAAAGATTACGTCTCCAAGCATGCAGCTTTTTTACTTAAATCAATATTAAATTATCGAAAAACAGTAAATTTTTGCCGAAAAACTTGCACGGTAATTATTTTATTCATATTTTTGCAGCGTGAAGTTATCATAAGGTATTTACAT
>CALGRN010000353.1 GCA_937880835.1 uncultured Prevotella sp.
TTGCCCTCTTGTGCAGGTTCAGCGCCTTTTTGAGCACAAACCGCGTCTGCGGCATAGGTCCTTCAAAGGCATCGACAAGCAGTATGCAGCCGTCTGCCATGTTAAGAACGCGCTCCACTTCGCCACCGAAATCAGAGTGTCCCGGTGTGTCTATGATGTTTATCTTTATGCCTTTCCAGTTTATCGATACGTTTTTTGAAAGAATGGTTATTCCCCTCTCGCGTTCCAAATCGTTTGAATCCAATACCTGTCCGCTGTCATCTTGTCCTTCCCGAAACAGCTTTCCTGCAAGCATCATCTTGTCCACAAGCGTGGTTTTTCCATGATCCACGTGTGCGATTATTGCTATATTCCTTAAATCTTGCATTTTCTTTTACCTTAAAAACAGACTGCAAAATTACGAAAATTAATCCATAAAGCATTACCGTATATCCATAAATTACGCATAAGATGCTATATTTAGGCATCATATAACATTAATTTCAAACTGAAAAGGATGCGCTCCGGATATTATCAATACCCACAAGCGCATCCTTAATATTTTATTTAAAGGAGTTTCTGAATTTATTTATAGTGAATACGCCGAATTATAATTGTACGGTGATTTAGCAGGTTGCGATATGCTCTTATAACTCTGAAAGTATCACGCAACGCCTGTTCGGAAAACTCACATTAATGTCGTTGAAAACAATACGTATATAAAACGCTTTTCAAAAGTTATTGTTTTGCACCTCAAAAGGATAACTTTCATGCCTCAAAAGGATAGCTTTTGAGATGCAAAACAATAACTTTTGAAAAGCTGTTTGCAATGTCCTGATTTTCAATATCATACAAAGCTGTTTTTCAGAGTGCTTGTTGTCCGTTTTGCAACGTTATATAACGCATTCCGATAAACAGCATATTAAGAGTTGTCGGCACATGAAACACCTTATCTTAATATGAATTCGCCAAGCCTACTCTGCCCTATTCAGTTCGTTTTTTCTTCTTCCATTCGATGAAACAAACCAATAACACAGCCATTACAAGTATTGCAAAAGCGATATAAGCAATGGTTTCTGTGGTGCTTACGCTCTTCGGCGAGAAGCTGAGTTCTATCTTATGCGCACCCGGTTTCACGTTCAGGGCACGCAATATATAGTTTACTCGTCCCAATTCGGCAGGCTCTCCGTCCACCGTTGCAGTCCAACCGGGATAATAAACCTCTGAGAATACAATCACACCGCCTTTGCCCGACTTCACATCATAAACAAGATGGTTAGGCTCATAAGATGTTATCTTGGCTATCGAGGTGTTGTCTTGCACCTTGCTTTCGCCGAGTTGCTCCTTGAATTTCGCATCAGCAACAGCCTCATGGCGCAGGTTTATCTGTCCGACACGCTCTATCTCTTGGTTCGCATTGTCAACATCCACAAACCATGCGTTACCGTATGAATAGATGTTGGTTATCGGCACAGTTTGTCCGCCCTGCAAAGGTATTATGAAATACTTCGTGTTCAGCATGTTAAGAACAGGACAAACGGAGTCTCCGTTCACTTTGGTCATATCTCCCTTTGCATTTGAAACAGCCATCATAACCTTCTGCATCTCCGGTGCTATGTAATGATCTATCATGTCTTGATAGCGTCTTAGCTTAGCCGGATGATATCCTCCGATGCTTTTGTGATAATAAGATGTTTCGTTTTCGTTAAAAGTATTTGTCGAAAAGTTAAGCACTCGATAGTTAATGCTCTTGTCTTGGAGTATCTGCTGGTCGGTCGTTGTCATCTGAATGGGCTGCTCGCGCACGCTTTTCGGCACAAACATGCTGTCGTTAAGATAGCGTTTGTCTATCTGCCACAAATCTATCAGACACAATATTGCCATGGCGGCAATCATATATTCTGCTTTAAGTTTCTTTGCCTTGAACAGCAACAGGAACAGAGTTCCGATTACAATTATCCAGAATGAACGCCAACAATCAGCAGTGAAGATAGCTTCGCGTATCTCTCTTATGTTTGAAAGTAAAGGGTTCAGCTGTTCCGCAGGTATCTGACTGAGTGCCCGCATCTCTTGCGATGATATGAAATCTGAGAAGAACAACGTCGGCATAAGTGCAAACAACAGTGCTATTCCGCCTGTAAGTGCAAAGCTTATGTAAACGAATTTTATTTTCTTTGTCAATATTTCGGGTTCTTCAACAATGCGTTTCAAAGCAAGCATTGCAAGCAACGGTATTGTAAATTCGGCTATGACAAGTATCGAAGCCACTGCTCTGAACTTGGAATACATCGGCATGTAGTCGATGAAAAAGTCGGTCAGAGGCATGAAGTTCCGTCCCCATGCCAGCAGAACAGACAGTATCGTTGCTGCAAGCAAAGCCCATTTCAACGGGTCTTTCACAATAAACAGACCGAGAATGAACAACATAAGCACGAAAGCACCTACATAAACAGGTCCGCTCGTGCCCGGTTGTTCTCCCCAATATTGTCCCAACTGATCATAAATTTGAGCATATTCAGGGTTTGCTTTCTCTTGTGTTATCTTGTTTTGACTCATCGGAACAGACGCACCACCTTTTGTATTAGGCACGAGAAGCGTCCATGTTTCATCCACTCCGTAGCTCCATTGCGTTATATAATCGCGGTCCAAACCGTTGCTTGACTGGTTTTTCGTGTTCTTTTTCACTAACTCACTCTTCCCGCGCATTGTCTCCTGAGAGTATTGCCACGTATGATAAAGGTTGCTTATGTTTATGCTTATTCCTATCAAAGCACCTGCAACACATGCCAAAGTTGCTTTCATGAAACCGCCGAAACGTTTCTCTCTTATAGCCTGAACAAGAAAAGCAATGAGCATAAAGAACACTACGAAGAGGAAATAGTATGTCATCTGCACATGGTTTGCTTTTATTTCAAACGCCGTGAACACAGCAGTGACAATGAAGCCCGACAGATATTTGCCTCTATATGCAAGCACAATACCGGCTATCATGGGCGGAAGATAAGCCAAAGCCATTACTTTCCATAAATGTCCGGCTGCGATTATGATTAGGAAATAGCTTGAAAACGCCCACAGTATAGACCCCAATACAGCCAAAGACCGACGGAAATCGAATGCGCGGAGCAGGATATAGAAACCTAACAGATAGGCAAATATGAACCAAACGTTCTCCGGAAGCCACATGTGATAAGCCTTCATGATGTTTCCAAGACCGTCTGTACTGCTGTAAGACGGTGACAACTGGTAGGTCGGCATACCGCTAAATACGGAGTTTGTCCATCGTGTTTGTTTGCCGGTACGCTCGTAATACTCTGTCGATTCATGCCCTAAGCCTCGTCCGGCTGATGAATCATGCTGAAAAAGAATTCGTCCTTGTGTGTCTGCCGGAAAGAAATAGGCAAACGAAATCAAGGCAAATAGCACGACTACCAGTAACTCCGGCAGCCATTGTTTCCATACTTTCATAATTTATATATAAACGTTTATATTTTCAATGCAAAGATACTTAAAAGCATGGAATATAGACAATTATTTAGAAATAATTTGTAATTTTGCATTATGAAGATAGGAATTATAGTGGCGATGGACAAAGAGTTCTGTCGATTGAAAACACTTATAGACAATCCGTGTAATGAAAACCGCAACGGAAAGGATTTCGTATCGGGCAGCATAGGATGCAATGAGGTTGTCATTATGCAATGCGGAATAGGCAAAGTGAACTCTGCAATAGGAGCAGTTGAAATGATAGATGCATATCATCCCGACCTTGTTATGTCAACAGGTGTTGGCGGAGGAGCTGATGTTTCGCTCAACATAACGGAAGTTGTTGTAGGAACGTCATACGCATATCATGATGCTTACTGCGGAAAAGAATGTGCCTACGGTCAGATTATGGGCATGCCTGCGGTATTTAATTCGCCAAGCGAGCTTGTAAACAAAGCATTGTCGCTCGACTGCGGAACGCCTGTTCACGCAGGAATGATAGTAAGCGGCGAGTGGTTTGTTGACTCGACGGAGAAGATGCGCAGCATTCTTGACAGTTTTCCCGATGCAAAAGCCGTTGACATGGAAAGCTGTTCGATAGCTCAGACTTGTCATATATACAACACACCGTTCATAAGTTTCCGCATAATAAGCGATATTCCGCTGAAAGAAAACAATACGGAACAATATCATGATTTCTGGAATCGCATGGCAGAAGGTTCGTTCAATGTGACGAAAGAGTATGTCATGAGCCTTTAAAAGCTGTTCTGACAACAAACGTCGCAACAGTTTTCTGTTATTATAAACATTATTCCACAAACTTATAAACTTAAAAATAACAAACAATGAAAACAATACCGAGTTTCACAATCAATCACAACAGTCTGCTGAGAGGAATATACGTGAGCCGTAAAGACAACGTGGGTGGGGAGACCGTTACTACTTTCGACATACGCATGAAAGAGCCTAACAGAGAACCGGTGCTGCACAACGGCGCAATACATACGATAGAACATCTTGCCGCAACCTATCTGCGCAACGACGAAGAGTGGAAAGATCGTGTCATATATTGGGGCCCGATGGGATGTCTTACGGGTAATTATCTGATACTGAAAGGTGATTTGAAATCGGAGGATATTGTGGAACTGATGAAGAGAACGTTCCGTTTTGTTGCCGAATTTGAAGGCGAAATACCCGGCACAACGCCGAAAGACTGTGGCAACTGTTTGCTGCACGACCTGCCGATGGCTCGCTTCGAAGCGAAAAAATATTTAGAAGAAGTGCTTGAAAAGATAACAGCAGAAAATCTGGTTTATCCTGAATAAATCATGTTAGCAGTCTTTAAAGGCAACAGGTATGAGCGTTATGCCGCGCGACATAACAACGGCTGAAAATCATAATATTGTTTTATAAAGACACACAACATTTTTCTCAAATTACAAAAGTTATCCTTTTGCACGCCAAAAGTTATTGTTTTAGGATGCAAAAGGATAACTTTTACAATGCAAAACAATAGCTTTTGAAAAGCAGGAGAAACATTGTTTGTTCATTATTGCACATAACATACTGACTGCCAACGATAAAAACGCTGAAAAACAAATATTTCTCTGCGTTTCGGAAGCAAGCATATAAAGTATGTAATGCACATCGGTCAAAAAATAAAAATAGGCATATCGAGATATTGAACCTTCTCGGTATGCCTATTTCTTTTATATTCGTAAAGCGTCTATAACTTTGAAATGAATTTCTCTCTGTCAACTATGAAACGCAAATGAGTACCTTCTCCGATCAACGTATCACCCTGACGGGCTTCTACGGTGAAATATAATTTACGTCCATCCACCTTATTTAATATGGCAACAGCTTCTACTTCCTCTCCCAACTTCGTCGGTTTCAGATGCGAAGACTCTATGTGTCCGCCCACTGTTGTTGAGTTTTCGGGCAACTCTTTCGCAACTGCAAGCATCGCAGCGTTCTCCATTAATGCGAGCATTGCAGGCGTTGCGAGCACCGGCATATCTCCCGATCCGATACTGACAGCACTGTTGTCATCTGAAACAATCAGTTTGCTGACGTGTGATAATCCTTCTTTCAACATAAAGCACTTGTTATTTTTCAGTCTATTTCCTCATCAGCTTCATAGCCGCCCATCTCTCTTATGGCGTTTTTAAGCATTGTATATTGCTGATAAAGATTGTTTACTGCTTCCTCACCCTTTGTATAGTCGTGCATAGGACTCTTCAAATAGAAACTCAGGAAACGCTGTATGCCGTATCTTCCGGCACGCATTGCCAAGTCGGAAAGCAATGCAAGGTCAAGCAACAACGGTGCTGCAAGTATCGAATCGCGGCACAGAAAGTTTATCTTTATCTGCATAGGATAGCCCATCCAACCGAATATGTCGATGTTATCCCAACCTTCTTTGTTGTCATTTCGAGGCGGATAATAGTTTATTCTCACCTTATGATAATAGTCTTTGTAAAGATCCGGTTGTTCTTCGGCTTTCAAAATGGTTTCAAGGGTTGATAACTTACTCACTTCTTTTGTATGGAAATTGGCAGGTTCATCCAATACTAAACCATCGCGATTGCCAAGAATATTCGTTGAGAACCAACCGTCCAAGCCAAGACATCGTGTACCTATTATAGGCGCGAAACCACTCTTCACGAGCGTCTGACCTGTCTTGAAATCCTTTCCCGATATAGGCATTTTAGTCTTTTCTGCAAGCTCCCACATCGCAGGAATATCAACGGTGGTGTTCGGTGCGCCCATAACGAAAGGCGCATTCTCTGTCAATGCAGCATAAGCATAACACATAGAAGGAGCTATATGTTCTCTGTCGTCATCTTTCATTGCTTTCTCCAAAGACTCCAAAGTGCCGTGTACAGGTTCGTAAACGGGTACATATATCTCGGTGGATGCTGCCCATACCACTACGATACGCTCACAGTCATTCTCTTTTTTGAATTTACGGATGTCCTCACGGAGTGCCTCCACCATTTCCCAACGCGTGTTAACATTCTTCACATTGTCACCATCCAGCCTCTTTGCGTAATTCTTATCGAAAGCAGCTTTCATCGGAACAATCTTTTCAAGTTCTTCTCTTACGGGATTGATGTCTTTCTCTTTCAGCACCTCAGCATACATTGCGGCTTGAAAAGCATTTTGAGGATACACGTCCCACGTACCGAATACAATATCATTTAATTGCGCCAAAGGCACTATATCACTGTAATGAAGATACTGTTTGTCTTTTCCGCGACCGACACGTATCTTGTCATATTGTGTCATTGAACCCACCGGCTTAGCCAATCCTTTGCGTGCCATAAGCACACCGGTCATAAACGTGGTTGCAACAGCACCACATCCGACAACCATTATACCTAATTTACCATTTGCAGGCAAAACATTTTTTGTTTTCATATTATGAAGTTTACTTAAATAAGGTAACTATTTAAAGATTTCGCAAAGATAATAAAACAAAATGATAAAAACGGTTATTATACATTTTTAAACATTAAAAAGATTATGTGTATATGCATTCTGAAAATAATTATATAAATAAATACAATTTTAATTTTATATTACGATAAGCAAAATATTTTGTTTCAATTACATAAAATGAATGTTTTTGAAGCATAAAAATAAATGTATATTAAACCGATAATTGCATAAAAAAAACAGGTGAACAAACATTTTTATGCAATTAAATTTGGCTATTAATGCAACAATAATTATATTTGCAGACAATAACGGTATAAAAATACATACTATGAAGATAAAAAACAAAAGAATGGAAACCCTGAAAATGCTCATTTCAAGTATGGAATTAAGCAGTCAGGAAGAAGTATTGAAAGCTCTTGCAAAGGAAGGTTACAAGCTGACACAAGCTACATTGAGTCGCGATTTGAAGCAACTGAAAGTGGCAAAAGCCGCAAGTATGAACGGGAAATATGTATATGTACTGCCTAATGAGACAATGTATAAGCGCATAGTGAAGCCGACTTCGCCGAGCGAAATGCTTCAATCGCCCGGCTTTATGTCTATAAACTTCTCAGGAAACATGATTATCATAAGGACAAGACCGGGTTATGCGAGCTTGATTGCATACAACATAGACAACTGCGACATTCCCGGCATATTGGGTTCTATTGCCGGTGACGACACGATTTTCATGGTGTTGAAAGAAGGTGTGAGCAAAGAAGAGATAATGAACAATCTCGGCAGTGTAATTCCAAGTATGAAACAGGAGTAAAAATAAAAACGTTTCGCATATGCGGAACGTTTTTTCATTGCCGTATAACAAGTATTCGCGCACGATAAAAGTTCATTCGCAACACGGCAGAACATTATAAGAAAACATGCGCAGGTGATAAAGACAACACCGCGTATATGTCGTACTATCGGCGAAAGTAGCGACTTTAAACAATTTATATGACTCACACGGAAGAACAATTAAAGAAAGACGAGCATTACATGCGTATGGCATTGGCAGAGGCAGAAACTGCTTTCGATGCCGACGAGATACCTGTCGGAGCAATCATTGTGTGCAAAGACAGAATTATATCAAGGGCTCATAATCTCACGGAAACATTATGCGATGTGACGGCGCATGCCGAAATGCAGGCTATAACGGCTGCTGCCAATGCACTCGGAGGCAAATATCTTGCCGACTGTACGCTGTATGTAACGGTAGAACCATGCACAATGTGCGCCGGAGCAATAGGCTGGGCGCAGATAAGGAGAATTGTTTACGGAGCACCGGACGACAAGAAAGGATTTCGCAAATATGCTCCGCAGGTCATTCATCCCAAAGCAACAGTGACTGGGGGGATATTGGAAATCGAGTGCAGCAGGCTCATGCAGAGTTTCTTTGAGAGTAAAAGAGAGAAATAAAAGCAAAACAGGCATTGTATCTGAGCACAGGCGATGCCGAATAAAAGAATAACTGCCGCATTTCTTTTGTAATTCGGCAGAAAAGCGTTATCTTCGCGAATATTAAACAATAACGGTAAAAAAAGTAATATGAAATCAATAAAAAACAGGAGAACAATACGCAAATATTCGTCGAAGGAAGTAAGCGATACACTTCTAAACAGATTGCTTGAAGAGGCAGAACGCACCCAGACGCTCGGCAACATGCAGCTTTACAGCGTGGTAGTAACGCGGGATGAGGATATGAAAAAGCAACTTGCACCTGCCCATTTCAACCAACCGATGGTCACAGATGCACCGGTCGTGCTTACTTTCTGTGCCGATTTCAGACGCACAAGCATTTGGGCTGAGAATCGAAAGGCTGTGCCCGGATACGACAATTTCCTTTCATTCATAAACGCTGCTACCGATACTCTGCTCTATTGCCAGACATTCTGCAATCTCGCCGATGAAGAAGGACTCGGATATTGCTATCTCGGCACAACGGTGTATATGCCGCAAATGATTATCGACACGTTGAAACTGCCGGAGCTTGTAATGCCCGTTGCAACGATAACGTTAGGTTGGCCCGATGAAAATCCTGCACAAACAGACCGTCTTCCTCTAAAAGCTATAATACACAAGGAGAAATATTGCGATTATACGCCTGCGTCGATAGACGAGTTTTACAGTGAGAAAGAGGCGTTGGAGGAGAACAAGCACTTCTGTGAAATAAACAAAAAGGAGACTCTCGCACAGATTTACACCGACATAAGATATACAAAGAAAGACAACGAAGCAATGTCTTCCGGACTTATAGAAGCTCTTAAAAGACAAGGGTTTATGTAAAATCTGTCTTGGTCAGACATAAAAATATTTTATTATTCAGATAAAAACTGCTGCAATTATAAACGCTAAAACATGATTGCAACCGTTTGGCGGATACGCGACAGAATGTATCCGTGCGATGTGTTTATCCGCTTTCGACACCCGACATACACACGTCTGAATATCAACACGTTAGAAAATGTGTTTCAAAAGTTATCCTTTTAGCTCGTAAAAGTTATTGTTTTGCACCATAAAAGCTATTGTTTTAGAGCACAAAAGGATAGCTTTTGAAATATTCTTTGTAAACGGATTATTTCATAATACATTATAAATCATTTGCAATATCGCTTTTTCTTAGTTTTAAATAAAGTGAGTTCGATGAATTATAATTCGTAGAACTCACTTTAAAATAAAAATACAGCTTATAAACAATACGTATATAAACGCCGGAAATCGCAGAGCTTTGAAAGCAGAAACGATTTCCGGCGTTTGTCATATAATATAAGATGTATTTCCGTTTTATGATAATGGCATGAGAATTACTGTATGATATTAAATCCGGACAATTCTATTTGTGGATTACAACCGCGTGTGTCTTCTTTCTTCCATACTATTTTCACCGTCTTTTTGTCGCCGGGCAGAAGCGAGAAATAATTGTCACTGTAAGTTACGGGCAGTATTTGTTCGCCGTCGTCTGCTTTAAGATTGATTCTAATCATCAGCGCAGGAACATGTGTGTTGTTTTCTATTATCATTGTTCCGCAGTTGTTTCCCCATTCGATATTAGTTTGCAGAGATGTTTCCGGCAATGTGTTCAAGTCTTTGAAATCGTTACCTTTCGTCGAAAGAACGTAGAAGTTTTCCGACAGTACGGAATCGGTTGCTGAAAAAAGACGCAGTTTCAGATAATAAGAACCGTTTATTTCCGTCGGCACTTTCACTTCCGTGAAATGTGTCGTAGAATCGTTTTCGCTCGTTATTTTCTTTTCCGTTGTCCACAGTTTTCTGCCGTTTATATTGAAGATTTCAGCAACGGCGTTGATGTTTTCATGCCGTCCTGCACAAAAATTTACCACCTCTGCGCTGTCCGTTGCAGCATTATATTGTATGTGAAGCGGTTCGCATGCTTTCTTGCATCCGAAATATGCCGCAGTAGGTTCAAAATAATAGTCGTATGTCTGCCATACCATTGTAGGCCAACACGGATGACTCATCCATATAAGCAGTCCCATCCTGTCACGACTGCACGACTCGAACATAGCTCGATAGCCGTTGTAGTTTATCCATTGCGCAAGCGAACAAAACTGCTTTGTATTGTCAGGCACACCGAAACCGTCGTTTATCAGTGTGTTAAATGATGCTCCTTGCTGAGCTCCTTGCATTGTATAGTCGTGTTGTCCCCATTTATCTCCATGCTTAATCAGTGCATCCGGGTTTATCGTTCGTGCCAAACCTTCATAAGTCATCACGTTTGGCATGCCGCGTTCAGAATGCAGTTTGCCTGTCTGACGCTCGAAATATTCCTTTGCCGGCAATGCTCTGTATGGTCCGTGTCCGCTTACTCCTTCATCGGCAGAACTTGATATGTATTCCATTCCTTCGTGCAATATCTTTACATATTTGCGCAATTCCTTATCAAGAGTTGCAGGAGGATAACCTTCATTGCGTCCGCAATATATGCCGATACAAGCATGATTGCGTATTCGTTTCACATAATCGAAAGCGTTGTTCAAGAACATCTGTTCGTCGTTAGGGTCGGGACCGTCTGCCGGATTGGCAAGCCAGAAGTCCTGCCAAACCATTATTCCGTATCTGTCACAAGCCTCATAGAACTCCACATCTCCCGTTTGTCCCACCCAGTTGCGTATCATGTTGAAGTTCATATCGCGGTGATAGCCTACGGCAATGTCATATTCCCTGCCGCGATAGTTGAGATTGTTCTCGCTAAATCCCCAATTTCCTCCTAACGGAATGAATCTTCTGCCATTCACATACATCTTCAATTTCGTGCCAATATCCGAATAGGTTACTTCTCTTATACCTGCCTTGAAGTTCAAAGAGTCTGTGCATATTCCGTCAACTGAAATTGTAAAGGCTGCATCATACAGGTAAGGCTCACCGTAACCGTTAGGCCACCAAAGCTTCATATGTTGGTCTTTGAGTTGCGTAAATTGTTCGGGTGAGAACCAAAATTCCCTTTCCGTGTTTGCAGATATAGTTATTTCTTGTTCAAAGTTTATGCTGCCAATCCGCCCTTTCAGCACTGCCGTAACATCATGCGGTTCGTTATTTACGACGAAAACGCTCGGCGTGACAGTCGCAAGATTGTCTTTGCCTGACAATTCCGTTACAACCAGAGGGTCTCTTATGCTCAAAGAGCCTGTTGCAGAAAGATAAACATCATTCCATATACCTATGTTTCTGCCGCGTATGGTGCTTATCCAGTCCCAACCAACGGTTGCATGAAACGTCGGATTGTCTGCTCCGAGCAATCCACCGTTGAAGTCTGTGTTCTCAGCATTCTTTTCTTTGACCGCTCCCGGATGCTCATTGCATATTATTTCTACTGCAATAACGTTCTTGCCTTTGTTCAGAAAATGTGTTATGTCGCATCTGCCACGAATGAACGCACCTTCTATCGTGCCTATTCTGTTGCCGTTCAACCATACGACTGCTTTCCAATTAATGCCGTCGAAATTAAGAAACACGTGCTTTCCTTCATAAGATTGAGGCACTTCAAATTCCTTTCTGTACCAGAAATCAGAGTAAAAAAATGACTCTGACACATAAAACAGATTGTCATCATAGTTAGGATCGGGCACTGCTCCGATGTTAACATAACTTGAAAGCACTGTTGCCGGCACTGTCGCTGCTATCCAATCAGTAACGTCGAAGCCTGCTTTCGATATGCTTTCGCCGTTGCCTGATATTTCAGAAGCACGTTGCATACGCCACGAACCGCCGTCAAGCATGTACTTTCCGTTAAGCATTCCTGCTTCGTTTTTATGTCTTGCAACGAGTCCTCCACGTCCCATTATCTCTATTTCGCTAAGTATATATCTGTCTGGAACATCATTCTGATACATCAGCACACGTACAAACCTTGCGTTTCCATGCAGTTTTATCTCATCGGTTTTGCTTTTTCCACCGGGCAGCGAGGCTATTGTTTTCCAATTCTTTGCATCGTCAGACACCTCAATCTGTCCCTTTCTGGCTTTGTTTATCCAGTGTAACAGAATCTTATCGAAATCGGCTTTATCGCCTAAATCAACATAAACCCATTGCGTTCCGCCTTCCGCACTCATCCATGAACTGCTGAAATGTCTTGCCGGAAGAACCTCTGTAACGTATCTTTCGCCTTCAAACATCTTCACTTCCGTTACAGTCCAATGTGCAGCACCCTCCATTTCGAACTCTATTTTCAGATGAGAGAACACCTTTATTCCATTCAAGTCTATCGTTGTTTCAACAATTCTGTTGGGCAACAATTCGCTATCAGTGACCTTGTTAGGGTCTGAATGTGCTTTCCATTTAGTTTCCTTGCCGGGCAATACACTTTCTTTCTTCTCTCCGATTGTCTTCCATTGAATGCCGTTTTCAGATGTAAGACATGTCAGTCGATAACCTTTGTTGGCGTATTCTTCGCGATATGCCACATTCAGGCGAATGGTAATCCTTTCCGCTTTAACCGACATGTTGTGCCAGTCGTATTGAAGATAAGTTCTGTCACCAATGAGAATGTTTCGCGTATATTCTCCTCCGTCAATGCTCCATTCACGTTCTCTGCGCATAAGTTTACCTCCGGAAGTGCTTACTTCTATGTATGCCGGTTCGCCTTTTGCCTTTATTCCGTCTGTAATAAGTTGTGCCGTAAGGTTATAGTCATATGATGATGAATGATATGCGGTGCGGTTCAACGCCAAGTTTCTGTACGAATTGTCTTTCATAAGCATTGGTGAGAAGTTTTCTTTTCTGTCTCCCGGATACTTTCCTATGCCTAAGGTGTTGTCTCCATCGTCTGCAAACATATTCTGAAAACTGTTTGCAAGCAATGTCACCATAATTATTATGACTGCTTTATATTTCATTACTGATATGAAAATATTTCTTTTTTAAAATGGAATACCGTATCAACTCCTGCTCACTTGCAGTCCTTCCTCGCTCAACTTCATATCCACGAAGCGTGCATTCTTATTTCTTCTGTCAGATGTCAGAACTTGCTTTATGCGTGCGGCAGCATCATTATCCTTTGCAACCATATACAAATAGCCGCCTCCGCCTGCTCCCGGCAGCTTATAACCGAGACACAAATCGTCTATCATAGATGTGATAGCATCTACCTCCGGAGGGTTAGTTCCGCTGTCAAGAGCTTGGTTTTGCTGCCACGTCTTGCGTATCAGAGAACCAAAGAGGTTGAAATTCTCGCACTGAACAGCCTCATACATATCCATAGTATGCGCTTTCATCTCGCGCAAAAGACGCAGTTCGTCGCTGTTGTTGAGGAACATTCGTCTTACAATTTCGCTCAGAATGGTCTTTGCCGTGCGCGTTATTCCGGTGTAATACAATAAGTGACACGCACGATATTCAGGTTGTGTGAACAAGTTGGAAGGCAACCAGCGCACCACTGGGTTTTGTTCAAACCCGCGTTCGGTATGCAGTAACTTCACACCATGCATCAGACCGCCGAACTGATCTTGCCAACCTCCGCCCGTAGTGAGTAATTGTTCAAGCACGAGAGTACGTCTTCCAATCTCATTTTTGTCCCACATCAGACCGCAAAAGTCGCTTAATGCCCCCAAAACTGTTGATGCAAGAAGACTGCTTGTGCCCAAACCGCTGCCTGCCGGAATAGCAGAAAGGAGCGTGATCTCCATTCCACAGCCGAAAGCACGCATCTGTTCGGCAAGCGAGGAGAATTGTTCGGTAGAGAAATCGGGATGAAATCCTGCCAAGACAAGAGCCGCTTTGGGTATTGAAAACGGACTTCCTACACGCTGAAAGGCAGAAATCTCATCGTATGTGCTTACCTTTTCCGATGCACCTAAGTCTATGCTGCGCAGTATTATATGCGGTTCTGCACACGGACGTATGTATGTTTGCAGCGGAGGTTGCCCGTTTAGCTCTATTGCGAGATTGATAACATCTCCTCCTTCCATAAGACAGAACGGCGGAGTATCTGTCCATCCGCCTGCAATATCTATCCTCACAGGGCTTCTTCCCCATACTATCTGGTCTTCATATACTGATATACGAGGGTTTTGTTTCTGCGAAAGCACGGTCTCCGTAAGCCCTTGGCGGAGCAAGTCGAACGCTTTTGCTTCGTTGTCTTTACCTTCAAAGCCTCTCAAACGTTCCAACTGGGAACGGAACATTGCGTCGTGAATGCGCGTAAGCAATGGTTCTTCTTCGGAAATCGGTTTCGGTTCGGGTATGTTGTTATCCGCAAACTCTCTCGCAGCGTTATCCAAATCTATCTGATAGAACACACTGTGGCGATAGTTCTTTGCGATAAAAGTCCAATCAGAAGCCCTGAAAGCGTTTCTCTGCATTGTAAGTCTGCGCAGGTTTGCCTCTGCCGATATTTCGTCGGCACTCATCCGGCGCATTCCTTTCCATAATGACATACCGCTTTCCGACTGCGGTTCGTTCAGCATCCAACGCAAAACGAGCCCTGCATCATCTATATTTCCAACTACGGGAAACAGTTTTGCCGACTGCATATCGTCGTTTCCTTCTATTCCTTCTGCTTCTATTCCGCGCTCTGCTGCCCACTCTTTAAATCTTTTTCCCATGAAACGCGTTTCATCATCCATAAGACTTCCTCGAAAAGAGTCGTTATATCCGTAAGGACGAACGATATATTCGGTTTCGCCAAGAGGCACGACATCAACGCATTGTCCTGCTTTCAGCTCTATCTGCCAATCGTTTTCGGGCACTCCTGTTATTATGTTGTCATGTTCAATGTTCCATTTATCGCCCACGAAACTATTCTCTATCCACAGATTGCGGTTTGCTTCGGTTATCTTGATTCTTATTTCCGAGTTCTGAACAAACATCGAAGGGTGAGGTTTAAGCGAATGATGCATAATCCTTCGTTGGTCGTTTACAAGATTCTGTATAGCCAAAGTAGATGACAAGAGTTCTCTGCTTGTTCCGAAATGATAGAATTCTCCTCCGGGCAAAGGCAGCACGACAACTTTCAGTTCGTTTATTTCCTTGTCATGAACTCCGGGATTTGTTCCGAGCGAACAGCCGAACTCGGAATACATATCATAGAATGTTGTCTTACCGTTATGGGTGGAACGTTTCATAAGAAGCTCCACCGCGCGGTCGCTCAGAAGCCATATACCAATGTCGGTGAGATAGAAATGGTCTTTGATAATATCTCCGAGAGTTTGCACCGATGGCTTTTGAAGCATGCATTTGAGCGTGGAAAGCGAATTGCGCGAACTCACGAAGACGCCGTGATTAGCTGCAATCTCCGGGCTTAACCATTGTCCGTAGCACACAACATCGGCTTCCGGGATGTTGCCGACAGTCTCTTTCGAGCGTATATATACGTCTCCGCTCACGACCATAGTATGAAAACATGACGGTGCGGCTTTCATTATACGCTCGTATAAGGGCACTTGCAGCGACAGAAGGTCTTGCGACAGCTTCTGTCCGCGTTCCCATCTGAATACGGGAATAGGCGTAAGCACCTTTCCCGAAGGTGCATAGGCTGGCAAACGGCGGCTTTGTCCGCCCGCATGAATGATTATCCGGCGGTCCGACGACAGCCAATCGGCAAACTCACAGCCGTTGTTTTCATGTTCATGACACGCTTTAAGCACCCAAGTAGTGCCACCACCGGAGCCGAGTTTCTGCCCTATCGGGTCGTTTGTGCAGAACCATTCTTCTTCGGAACAGCCTGTTATATCGTGAAAACATTCCACAAGATTGTGCGGAAGTGAAAGCAGTTTCTTCATAATATTATTATTAAATCAATCCACAAAGGTAATTATTTTTCGTAACAAAACGCAAATGTGATGATTTTAAGTGCTCTTTTTGTTAGTGAAAAAGCATGATAGCGCGTTTCATAATCATATACGTTCTTTTCTTATATCGTTCGGGCAGATTGTCATTTTTCGCATTATGCGTTGTGTAGGTATAAAAAACGAACGCGTGTCATGATGTATGCAGAGACAGCATGCCTTCTGTCTTGAAAGCTGAAAATCCATGTATCAAGGCTCTTTTTCACGCGAATTAAATATTTGAATAATTAAGATAAAGCGAACGTGATATTTCTTTATGTATGCGACCGTATTATATATAAGTTCCAATAGTTATTGTTTTGCTTTCTGAAAGTTATCCTTTTGCAATGCAAAACAATAACTTTTGCCGTGCAAAAGGATAACTTTCAGAAAGCTGTTATATGCTCACCGGTTTTCTACAATATGAGAATGGCATTTATTAAACGTGATTTTCACCTATAAAAACCGTTGCGAAACATTGGTTGTCTGCATATAAACGAGATGCGTTCATTTTGCTTTTCCTACATACAACGTCAGCGCATCGGCAAGAATTTCGGCATGGTCGAACGCCAATTCGGGCAAGTCGTCTATGTAGAACCAGCATGCTTGTGCCGCATCATCATTGCCTTTCACTTCGTGCAGTGTGTCGGTTTCGGCATAATAGGCTATCGTTACGACTCTTTCGCGAGGGTCTCTGTCCACCGCAGAGTATGCACCTATCTGATTAATTTCGTTCACATTAAGCCCTGTTTCTTCAAAAAGTTCACGCCTTGCGGCATCTTCTGCCGTCTCGTCTATGTTCATAAAACCGCCCGGAAATGCCCATTGTCCTTTGCACGGTTCATTCTTTCGCTGTATGAGAAGCACCTTCGTTTCGCCTTTGCAGTGCGCAAAAACCACACAATCTGCCGTTATCGCAGGATGAGGATATTTGTATGTGTACATTCGTATTACTTGTTTTTCAGTTTTTTATGATAACATTACCGTCTGCAAACTTACTCATTATTTTGTTTTTTATTGCTTTTTTGTCTGTTAAAAGGTTGCGGAATATAAGAAAAAACATCAATGTTACGTTATAATATATGTAGGAAATGTTGGTAAAAAAACACTTTCAGATATAACAGAAACATTGAAACATGGAATTCAGAACTATTGTTGAAATAGACAAACCTGCATTTGAGATAGCTCCGTGCGAGCGCATGCTCTTTGTAGGTTCATGCTTTGCCGACAGCATGGGACGCAGATTTAAGGAAGAAAAGTTTCGCGCTGAGGTCAACCCTTATGGCGTTATGTATAATCCGGCAAGCATTCTGCACACGGTAGAGAAGTGTAACTGTTCACCGCGTGTTGCAGTGCTGACTCTTGGAACAAATCATGTTTACATAC
>CALGRN010000354.1 GCA_937880835.1 uncultured Prevotella sp.
GGAGGAAATACCGAAGGAACCAACCCTGAAGGAAATACTGGCACTGAGCCTGAAGGAAATACCGAGTAATTTCTTTCTTTTTTAAGAAATTAATATATAATATTTGTTTTAACTCTTTATTACAGGCAGTTTTATGGTGAATTTTGTTCCTTTTCCGTATTCACTGTCTATCTTTATTTCGCCGTCATGAAGATCTACTACCTTCTTAACGTATGCAAGTCCCAGTCCGAATCCTTTCACATCATGTACATTTCCCGTATGTACGCGATAGAATTTTTCAAATACCTTTTTCAGGTTTTCTTTCTTTATGCCCCTTCCGGTGTCTCTTACAGACAGATAAAGGTGTTCTTCTGTGTTCCACGTTTTTATATATATATCCAACGGCTTGTCTTGCTTGCAGTATTTTACTGCGTTGTCCAGCAGGTTGAATATCGCATTCTGAAAGTGAACTTCATCTACATATATAGTGGAATCTACCGCTTCTACTTCCGTATAAATCTTTCCGCCGGTATGTTCAACCCTTAGTGTGAATGAGTTTGCTATATTCTCAACCATTTCATTAAGGTCAAGTTCTTTCTTCTTGAATATTGCTTTCTTTTTGTCGAACATTGACATTTGCAGGACTTTTTCAACGAGAAATCGCAGTCGTTTGCTTTCGTCATTGATTACTCCACCTAAATGTTTAAGCATGGAATCGCTTTTCGATACGCTGTCATCGTTGAGCATTTGTGCTGCAAGCGAAATACTTGCGATAGGAGTTTTCAACTCGTGCGTCATATTGTTTATGAAGTCGTTCTTTATTTCGGTATATCGTTTCTGGCGGAATATTACTACTATTGTGAAGATAAACGTTACCAGAAGTACTATTGTGAATATTACCGAAGGTATCATGAAGCGTATGCTCGAAAAGATATAGCTGTTCATGTCAGGAAAATGAATTCTAACCACACCCATTTTAGATTGCGGATCATTACGGAAAAGCACCTGCGAATAAGTGTATAATTCACCGTCTGAGGTGTAGTCAGGGCAACGGTAAACCTCACGTCCGTCTTGTGTTGAGATGGTGAAGTGGTAAGGTATGTTTATACCGTTGTTCATAAGCTCTGCCTTTAAGTCCTGATCAAGCAGCTTGAAGTTTATTCGTTCTTTCAAAGGTTTGTCGGAAGCAGAATACAAGATGTTGTAAACAACCTCGTCGAGCAAAGCCTTCTGATATACATATCTGTTGTGCATTATCTCCTGCATCGAGCGGGTAGCCTCGGAGATTGTATTCTTGTCGTTGCGGAGTATCATTGCCTTTGGCGTCTGCGAAGGTCTTACAGATATTGTTTTCAGCTCGAATGAAGAATAAACAGTACCGTCTTTGCCTGCCACAGCATACTGGTGAGAATGCTGCACTGTGCCATCCGGACTTCCAGAACGCGTTCCAACCGAATCTTTACGGTAAGCACGGCGTTCTGTTTCGTTTACATCTTTTTCCAGATAGCGAAGAGTTTCGTTCAGTTCAAGATTTCTTGAAGCCTGATAAAGGGCTCTGTTGACCGACTCGTCAAACTGTTCTTTCTTCATCTCTGCCATTTCTTCAATGTATTTTAATTGCAGAAAAAGCAAAGCAAGGAAAGATAATCCCATTATTATTGCTATTGACCAAATCGTTTTCTTCTTCATATCGGCAAAGATATATAAAAGATTAAACGATTAACTACTTTATGTTAATATTTTTGCTTGTATTTAACTATAATAACATTTTTGCGTTATTATAGTTGCAAATGTTGAATTATATTTTGTTATTTTTATGTAAAATAAGATGTAATTGTATTTTTGTATCGTCTTCAATGATATACGATAGAATTATATGTATATGATTGCCGTAATGTAAAAGCTATTGTTTCAGGATGCAAAACAATAACTTTTGCATCCTGAAACAATAGCTTTTACACGCTGAAAGGATAACTTTTGCAAAAGCGTTTGTAATATGCTGATATACAATATTATATAAGAAATGTATTAAAGTGGTTTTATCAGACGGTTAGATATGTGTGTTCAGACAGGCATGTCATTATATATAACTTCCGATTATACGATGTCCTTGTTGAATGCAATCATCTTGTTTAAATATCTGCAAAGAAAATATATGCATCCGATAGAAATATATATGAATATCAGTTGAACAACGTTGATGTTTATATTGTCTATGCTTGCGAAAGGTAAAGACGATATTCCTGCAAGCCCGTTGTTGAGCAATGCAACTGAATATGACAGTATTTCGGCAACAAAATTCTGTAAAGCAGGAGAGAAAAACAGTATCAAGAATAGGAAAGAAGTGTATAGGATGAATATCGTGCAAGGTATAGCAAGAAAGTTTGTCAATATGGAATAGCATGAAAATCTTTCAAAATAGAATGCCACAAGTGGTGCTGTGCATATCTGAGCCGATAAGGAAACCGCAGTGAAAGACCATATATGTTTTACTAATCGATGTCGTGACATAAATCCGGAAGATACGATATTATAAATAGGTTTATAGAAAATCAATATTGATAATACCGCAATGAAAGACATCTGAAAACCAACATCAAAAGCATAAAGAGGATTATATACGAGCATTACGATTGCAGTAAATGCCAAAGTGTTCGCCGACATGTTGTTTCTATCAATAAGTGAAACGAAAGAAAATATTGTAAGCATAACCGATGCACGCAATACGGAAGGCGATAAACCTGTGATAACGGCATAAGCCCATATTGAAATGAGTATGACCGATTGTGATAAATACCGTTTCCGGAAAGCAAAAGAGAGCAGAGAAAGAATGGAATATATTATCGAAAGATGCAGTCCTGACAGTGCCAATATGTGCGAAGCTCCGCTTATTGAGTATATTTCTTTTGTTTCTTTCGATATTGCCGACTTATCTCCCAATGTCATGGCGGCTATTACGGAATATTGTTCTTCGTCTATAATGCTTGCCTTATAATAAGCCAAAAGTCTCTGTCTTAACTTCAAAGCATTTATAATAGTGCGTTCGAGATAAGATAAATTGCCAATGTTTATA
>CALGRN010000355.1 GCA_937880835.1 uncultured Prevotella sp.
ATCAAAGCTCACTGCCGTATTGTTTGAATTGGAGATGAAAGGAGTCGTGAAGACGCTCGCAGGAGGTGTGTTTCACTTAATTCGTAATTAGAAATCAGCGCATTTGCGCTATCTGTTTTTGATAGAAAATGAATATAGGCAATATAGAATTTGGCAATTATCCCGTGTTCCTCGCACCTATGGAGGATGTAACGGACATTGGTTTCCGTCTGCTTTGCAAGCGATACGGTGCATCGATGGTTTACACCGAGTTCGTAAGTGCAGAGGCTTTGGTACGCTCGGTCAAGTCAACGGTGAGCAAACTGAATATCAGCGACGAGGAAAGACCGGTAGGAATACAAGTCTATGGGCGTGATGTGGAGTCTATGGTTGAGGCTGCAAAGATTATAGAAGAAGCTCATCCGGACGTCATAGACATAAACTTCGGATGCCCGGTGAAGAAAGTTGCAGGCAAAGGAGCAGGTGCAGGCATGCTGAGAAACATTCCGCTGATGCTCGACATAACGCGCGAGGTGGTCAAAGCGGTGAACATTCCCGTCACGGTTAAAACGCGGTTGGGATGGGATAGCAACAGTATTGTGATAAAAGAACTTGCCGAACAGTTGCAGGATTGCGGCATAAAGGCACTCACGATACACGGAAGAACGCGCAGCCAAATGTACACAGGAGAGGCTGACTGGGCACTTATAGGAGAGGTGAAGAACAATCAGCGCATGAAGATACCTATAATAGGAAACGGCGATATAACGGATGCCGAAAGTGCGAAGATTGCTTTTGAGCGATACGGAGTGGATGCAATAATGATAGGAAGGGCTACTTTCGGCAGACCTTGGATATTCAAAGAGATACGCGATTATCTCGACGGAGGGCATGAAACCGGCACTCTTGACATCAGCGATAAAATAGATATACTCGAAGAGCAGCTTCGTATAAACGTGGAACGTATAGACGAGTACAGAGGGATACTTCACACAAGGCGTCATCTTGCAGCAAGTCCGATATTCAAAGGCATTCCGAATTTCCGCCAGACGCGCATAGCGATGTTGCGCGCAGAAACAACCGAAGAGCTCATAGGAATATTGGAAGAGGTGAGAAGAATGGAAAGATGACAGGCAGTGAAGAATTTCCTGATAGTAGAAGTTAATTTAGCATCGCTCATACGAGCTGTAATTATGCATTGATTTAGCGAATGGCGAGATGCTTTCTTATGGCTTTTAACTATTGATTGACGTGATTTTCATGAACTGACGTAAATGTAACACGAGTTCGATTATTGCTTTCGGACAGACAAATAACGTAATTCATAGAACTCGTATTAATGTAGTTGAGGATTGTTTGTTTGCAAGACGTTTTTCAAAAGTAATTGTCTTGCACCCTAAAAGCTATACTTTTACGATGCGAAAGTTATCCTTTTGCAATGCAAAACAATAACTTTTGAAAAGCCGTTTGTAACGTCTTGATTGTCAGTATAATAAAAAGCAGGATTTCAGAGTGAGGATTTGTTTATGTTGCAGCGTTATACAATGAATTCCGTTAAACTGCAAATGAATAATAGTAGGGATATAAAAACGGTTTTGTTTGAAAAGAATTGTCAAACCTGCGTTATTTATTTTATGGCTGTTTCCTTACGTATAATCAAAGGGTAAAGACACAGTTTTATATAATAACAGATGAAATTGTTTTCAGAAAGAAGACCAGTTTTTCAGTTTTTCAAATATATTGCTCCAACTGTTTCCCTTGTTTTCTTCCTTTTGATTTGGCTTTTGTGTGTGTTTCTCCGTTTGTTTCTTTTGTTGACCGTTCGCTGTTCGCGACTTAGTCTTGTATCTTCTGTTATTGGCAGGAAACTCTACTTTGTCATTTGTCTTTTTTTTTAATTGCGGAACATAATCATAGCCTGCATTCGCTATATCATAACCTACATCGGGAATGTCGAAGCTATGTTCTTTCGCTCGATATGGAATGACAACCGCTTCGCGTATAACTTCTATCTCGACAAATGCTACTCCCTGTGCCAAAATACCGAGTTCTTCTGCCGCACGATATGAAAGGTCAATGATTCTTCCATGCCCGAAAGGTCCTCTGTCAGTCACTCTGACCACCACTTCCTTTTCGTTTGATGGATTTCTCACTTTCAGCAACGTGCCGAAAGGATATGACCTATGTGCACAAGTCAGGCTGTCGTGATGTAAACGTTCACCACTGCTTGTTCTTGCACCGGTAGATCTCTTAGAATAATAAGAAGCTTTACCTCTCTGTTGTGAATACAGAGAAGTAAAGCTTAAAATCGTTATTAATATTGTTAATATTCTTCTTTTCAGAATCATATTACGCCTTGCTCAAGCATAGCCTGCGCTACCTTCATGAAGCCGGCGATGTTAGCACCCTTAACATAGTCGATAGTGCCGTCTGCTTGTGTACCAAACTTAACGCACTGTTCGTGGATGCTTTCCATAATCCAATGGAGCTTGCTGTTTACTTCGTCAGCAGACCAGCTCAAATGAGCGGCATTCTGTGTCATTTCAAGACCTGAAGTAGCAACGCCACCGGCATTTACAGCCTTACCCGGAGCAAATAATATACCGTTCTTCTGGAAGAAATGGATAGCCTCCGGACGGCAACCCATGTTAGAAACCTCGCAGCAGCACCAGCAACCGTTAGCTTTCAATTCCTTAGCATCGTCTTCGTTAAGCTCATTTTGGAATGCACAAGGAAGAGCAATGTCGCAAGGAATGCTCCATGCTTTCTTACCTGCGGTGAACTTAGCCTTGCTTGGGAACTTGGTAGCCATATCCTCTACCTTATTACGGTTAGAGCTACGCATGTCGAGCATGTAGTCTATCATCTCGTTGGTGATACCGTCTGCAATATGGCAAACGCCGTCAGGACCTGATATTGCAACAACTTTTGCACCGAGTTCGGTAGCTTTCTTTGCTGCACCCCAAGCTACATTACCGAAGCCAGAGAGAGCAACTGTCAAGCCCTTGATGTCTTTACCAGCCTTTTTGAGAAGGTGTTCTGTGAAGTAGAGTGCACCGAAACCGGTTGCTTCAGGACGGAAGATAGAGCCTCCCCATGTCATTCCTTTACCAGTCAATACACCTGTGTGATACTCACGTGTAAGCTTCTGATACATTCCGTTCAAGAAACCAATCTCACGACCGCCTACACCTACGTCACCGGCAGGAATATCCTGATCGGGACCGATGTTGTGTTTGAGTTCAAGCATGAATGCTTGGCAGAAGCGCATAATTTCAGCATCAGACTTTCCAACTGGGTCAAAGTCAGAGCCACCTTTACCGCCACCCATTGGTAAAGTTGTCAAAGCGTTCTTGAATGTCTGCTCAAAACCGAGGAACTTCAACATTGAAGGTGTAACTGCCGGGTGGAAACGGAGACCGCCTTTGTAAGGCCCGATTGCGCTGTTGAACTGAACACGATAGCCAAGATTTGTCTGAACTTCGCCTTTATCGTCTATCCAATTAACGCGGAATGTGAAGATACGGTCTGGTTCAACCATTCTTTCAACAATCTTTGCCTTCTCGAATTCGGGATGCTGGTTATAAACTTCTTCGATTGATTCGAGTACTTCTTGAACTGCTTGTAAGTACTCTAATTCGCCTGGATGTTTTTTCTCCAAGCCTTCCATAATTTTTTTTACTTCCATAGTAACAACTAAATATTATTAGGTTTAAAAGTTTCACTTTGTCATTGCGACACTGCAAATATATAGTATTTAAACTGAACCACCAAATATAATAGGATAATTTTACAGTTTTCACTTACTTTTTGAAATCGACTGTCGGCATAATCGATATAGGGTGTTATACAACATTTTTTTCATCATAATATTGCTATATTTTGAAAGGTATTGTTTTGCACCATGAAAGTTATCCTTTTACTGTTTAAAAGCTATTGTTTCGTGACGCAAAAGGATAACTTTTGAAATGTGGCTTGTAATGTATTGACGTACACCTTCATATATACCGAATGGAAAAAATGTTAGTTGCTCTCGATAACAGTTATTTAAGGCTGCATCCTAACGTGTTCCGCTTTCCTATACGACAAAGCTTATTGCAATTCTTCGGTTGCTTAGATTACAAACATATATTAATACTGCACAAAATAGTGATACATTATTGCAATCGTTTCTTTATTGATTAATACATTGATGATGTTGTAAATTTGGATTTACAACATATATTTAAGAGGGGGCGTTGTATATATGTACATGTATAAAAACAGAAAAGGGAATGAGATAAATAAATCTCATTCCCTTTTTATGTCATACAAAGAAATATTCTTTTATTTTATTCCGAGAGCCTGTTTTGCAGTCTCATTCTCCGGATCTATTTTGAGAATCTTGTTCCAATATGAGTCTGCCAAAGCTTTGTTTTTCTTCAAATAGTTGAAATAACCCAAGTATCTGTAAGCCTCTATAAGCATTTTGTTATCAGATTCTGTCCTCTGCGTGTTTGCTTCGAGAATGCTTGCAAACTTTGCATAATATGGCTGTGCAAGTCCTTCGCTTGTTTCTGGATCCATATAAGAGTTTATACGAGCTCTCATGAAGTTTGCATAAGCTTCGTTGTTAGGATATTTTTCGGCAAGATTGCCATAGGTAGCATCTGCTTTTTTGTAGAATTCTTTCTGCTGTGCACCTGTTGATGCTTGTGCAGCTTCTGTATATAAACCTGCCAAATCATCGAAATCGCTCACGCTAAGTTCACCCTTCATGCTTATATATCTCTCATATAGAGCGAGTGCGTTGGTGTAATCTTTCTTTCCCATATATGCCTCTGACAGCATCTTTACAGCATCTTGGTTTGTCTTCTTGTCTGCGTTCTCGCCTTTGTTGACGTCAAGCACCTTGTTGAACATGTCTATCGCACTGTCATAATCGCCGCTTCCCATATATGCAAGTCCACGATACTGATAGTCGGCATAGGAGATTTTAGCACTGTCTGACTTCGTAAACAGAGCGTCTGCAAACTTCAATGCATTTACATAGTCTTTCTTGTCTGTATAGTTATAGAACGTAAGACGGTTCAGAGCAGCAGAACGTGGGAACTTATTAGAACCGTAAGATGCAACTTCAAGGCTCTTGTCTTGATTTTGATTTAAGTATGCAGCAAGGGCAAACTCTGTCAGCTGAACATCTGTAAGCTTTGACTTGTCAACCTTGTCATAATATTCTATTGCCTTACTGAACTTGTTTGCCTGATAGAAGAAGTGTCCAGCTTCTGCATCAACCGGATATGTCGGTAATACTTTGCGCAACTCTTCGAGTTTGCTTACAGCTTCTTCCGGGCTGCGTCCGCGATATATGTTTGCATATTTTATATATCCCTGAGGATTCTTAGGCTCAAAATATATAGCTTGTTGATACCATCTTGCAGCTTCTCCGCCATCGTTTTTAATTACCTCTATGTCTCCTTCAAGAATATAACCGTCACCATAGTTCTTATCACGTTTGATTGCTTCGTCAGCATATTTCTTGGCATTTGCCGTATCTTTGATTTCAAGATACGCTCTTCCAAGTCCTACCAAAGCCTCCGGATTTTTCTTGTATTCCTTATAAAAGGTTTTAATCTGATCTTTTACTGCTTCCAGATTAGCCTTGTTAGACACAATAACCTTTGTGATAGCATCTACTTCTGACTTTACGTCTTGTGCCATAATGGGAGTTGATAATCCTATCATCAACACTCCTGCTAATAAATATTTAATCGCTTTCATAATTTTCTGTTGTTAAAGTTATTACCTCTTTTTTAATTATGACGTATTTGGTATATCAATAGTTTAATCCTCTGATACGTTTACTTGTCTTATGTTGATCTCTCCTTTAACAGGTAAAAGTCCGGATTTGAATATTATCAACTGTCCCTTAGGAGACTCTATGAAACGGGCAAATCCCCATGGAAGTCCATCGAATGGGTCGTTGAGCAATGCGTATATAGTTCTTACCAACGGATAGCGTCCGTCAAGCAAGTATGCCTGATAAGGTTTCCAGCTGTTGTATTCTGTTGCATTAGCTTTCCTGCTTACCGACATAACATGTATATTCTTGTTGAATGTAAGGTTCGTGGTGTCGCGTTTGTCGTTCAACCAATTTGAACCTATGACACCAATGGCATTCGGTGTCTGTTCTACGTATTCGATAACTTCGGTACTTGTTTTTGCAGCCATAATGTTAGGACTGTTGATTGGAACTCCGCCTAATATTGAGTCAACACACCAATGCACTGTGCTTGACTGCTTGTTGTCGAACACTACTAATATCTCTCCTTTGTTGGAGTTTGGATAAATGTCTTTCCAATTTTTAACTTTACCGCTAAGTATTCGTTTGATGTCGTTTACTGTTATGCAGGTATCATTGTTTGTTTTATTCACGATCAATGCCAAACCATCGTAAGCGATAGGTATAGCACGTGGCATAAAACGTCTGTCTCTAAGATTTTTGAGTTCTTTTGCCGTGAAATTTCTTGCTGCAATTACAAGTTGAATGCTGTCTTTCATAAGCATGTTGACCGCATCAAGCTCGTTAGTATATATAGGAGTCACCTTAGCATCCTTATATATAAGCTCAAATACTTCACGTTCTTCGTCTATGATAGGACTAAAACTTTCGTCAGAGGCGAATTTAATCACCCCTGACGAATAAGTATCTGTTCTACCGCCTTGTTGTTTCTTCTTATTACAAGATGAGAAGAAACTTAAAGACAGTATTAATCCTACTAATAAATAGAATTTTGTTTTGTTCATTTTATTGTGCCAATCTGAATGTTACAGGAACATTGTATTTAACACGTACCGCAGAGCCATTCTGTTTACCGGGTATCCAATTAGGCATATCTTTTACAACACGTACAGCCTCACGGTCAAGTGATGGGTCAGCAGATCTTGCCACTTTCACGTCTGTAATGCTACCGTTCCTCTCAACAACGAAAGAAACAATAACCTTTCCTTGAATACCGTTCTCTTCTGCTATTGCAGGATAACGCATATTCTTTGATAACCAAGCGTTCAATGCACCAGCTCCTCCGGGGAACGAAGGCATCTGTTCAACGACGTCGAATACTTTCGTTTCAACGTCATCCTTAGGCGGTTCAGGCTGAGCAATTACTTCCTTAGCTTTAAGAACCTCGCCACCTGTCTCGTCATTACCCTTCACGTTGAATGCACCGATAGTGGTATTGGTCTTCTGAAGATCCTCCTGAGATTTCATTTCCTCTTCCGGTTTAACGTCAGCATCTTTCTTGATGACCGGCGCAGTAAACTTAATCGTACTCTTTACTTTCTCAACAGGCTTCTGTTCCTCTATCTTAACAGGTGCTTTTTTCTCTACTTTG
>CALGRN010000356.1 GCA_937880835.1 uncultured Prevotella sp.
ATAAGCCGGGTTTTGTACGCCCGGACCGTTACCGGACCGGGAGCGGCAATCATCCATCTAGGGCCGCCGTTGCCGGCAGCCTCAAGCGGCCTACCCGGACACATCGGGCGGGCAGCCCTCAAACGTGTCCTGTATGGCCTTGCTCCGGGTGGGGTTTACCTAGCCGTTCCGGTCACCCGGAACGCTGGTGGTCTCTTACACCACCTTCTCACCCTTACCGCAATAAAGCGGCGGTTGTTTTCTTCTGCCTTACCTACGGTCGCCCATAGCTTCTATTTTCGGAAGTGGGATGCCCTTTGCTGCCCGGACTTTCCTCTCGTAACAAGTTACCAGCGACAAGCCGAAACACTACTTTCAAGTGCAAAGGTATATCTTTTTATCAAAAATGGAATATCTTATAATTATAAATCATGGTAAAAAAATTATAATCCGATATTTCTTTATCTCATATTCTATTTCACTGTTATATGGAAACAACCTTGATGTACCTCGTATTTTATGTAGCAACGTTCTTGTTTGCGAATGTCATCAAGTACCTCGCTTAATATCCATTTAAGTGTGTCATTCCTCACTTTTCTGCGTTCCTTTCCGTCAGCTTCTACTGTTTTATAACGGTTGTAGCAAACATCGAAGGTCGTTCCATATAGGTGACAACTGTTTTGAGTGGCATTACCGTTATGTCCTCTCAACTTTTCTACATCAGCTTTACTCCTCATCACGCTTGTTACAATTATCTTATGAAGTGGCACTCCTTTTATTTGTAAACTGTCGAAGAAGTTGCGTCCTATATCTTGAAGAAGCACAGCTGCACGTGGAACTAAGTACGGAATGCTGCTTTTCAGTCTCTCTACGTAGAAATAAGGATTTCCACCGACATACACAAGTTCCGCTTTACGTCTTTCAGCATCATCTCTGTCTGTCACAGGTTTAACCCCATGCTTGTTTGCGGCATAAAGTTGTACGTCGTTTTGGTCTGGAAACGAATTCGCATAACTTGCCACACTTAATATTCGGTGTTTAACAATATTTCCCTCAGAGTCAAAGAATCCGGATTTTCTATTTGTTGTTATAGGCATTGTTGCTTTTGAAACGGAGTCGCTGTCTTTTATATTTTTAGAAACGTTATCTGCATTAATTTGTGCTATTTGGTGTTCCGATTCGGCAACAGATGGGAATATACATCTTACGAGAGCAAGTATTATCACCACAATACCGAAACTTTGCAAGTATCTATTCTTTGTTATTTTCATTATAATGTTTTATTCTTATAGGTATAAATTCATGAAAACGTTTCAATGTTTTGTTTGTTTTGAAAACTTATATCTGTTAAAACACTTTTTTATTTATACGTTTTAATCTGTCTGCATTATATCTTTTATACAAGTTCCGCCTTATTTATATCTTGCTCTTTGTCGCAATAGTGGCATTTTAAAGTACCGTTTTCCTTGTCAACGACATGAAAAATTGTGCTCATTGGTTCATTGTTGGTTATGCATTTTGGATTATTGCATCTAACGATACCTGTTAATTCGTCCGGTGTTTCTACGGTTTTTTTCTCTACAACCTCAAAGTCTTTAATGACACTCATTACTATTTTAGGAGCTACAACCGATAGGCGTGAAATCTCTTCATCGGTGAAAAACTTGTCTGATATCTTTATTATTCCTTTCTTTTGCAATTTCTTCGATGCGTAGTTATAGCCGATGGTGACGGGCGTAGAAAGGTCTTTCAGACCGAGCAAGTCAACAACCTGAAATGTCTTATGAGAGGGAATATGGTCTATTACCGTACCGTTTTCTATTGCAGAAACGAGTCTTTCTTTCTTATCCATCTTGTTTTTATATTTTGAATTAAGAATTTTTATTTTATTCTATTATTTTCTTATCGTTTCTGATATCTTCAAGCGAGATGCCAAGCACATAACAGTAAATTGCTTCGCGGGAAAAAAGTCCGTTCTTTGCTTGTTGTATATAGTATGCATGCGGATTATCGTCAACGTCGTATGCAATTTCATTAACACGTGGAAGAGGGTGAAGTATCTTCATGTTTTCTTTTACATTGCACAGCATGTCGGCTTTCAATATATAGACATTCTTAACTCGTTCATATTCCATAAGGTCGGAGAAACGTTCTTTCTGAACCCTTGTCATATATATAATGTCAGCATCAGCTATTACTTTTTCGTTGAATTCGGTATGTTCCTTGAAACTTATTCCATGTTCCTTGCAGTATATCTTGTATTCCTTTGGCATTGAAAGCTCTTCCGGAGAGATAAAATGGAACGTTGGATTGAAGTGTCTCATTGCCATTATAAGCGAATGAACTGTTCGTCCATATTTTAAATCACCAACGAGATATATGTTAAGATTGTCAAGTGTTCCCTGTGTTTTGTATATTGAATATATGTCCAAAAGACATTGTGAGGGGTGCATGTGAGCTCCATCGCCAGCATTTATGATAGGTATTGGTGCAACTTCTGAAGCATATTGCGCAGCTCCTTCTATATGGTGACGCATAACTATTGCATCGGCATAATTAGAAACCATCAGGATAGTATCTTTCAAAGTTTCACCTTTCGATACGCTTGATACTTTGGCATCGGTAAATCCAATCACCTTTGCACCAAGCCTGTTGGCTGCTGTTTCAAAACTAAGCCTTGTGCGAGTTGACGGCTCATAAAAAAGAGTTGCTACTATTTTTCCTTTAAGTAGTTCTCTGTTAGGATGTTTTTCGAATTCCTGCGCCATCTCGATAAGATACATAATTTTCTCTTTCGATAGGTCTGCAATGGTCACAAAATTGCTTTTTTTCATCTGAAATGGTTGTTTGTTAAGAATTCGTCCGCTAAGTTAATCATTATTTTTAATAAAATATCGGTATTTCGTAAGATTATTGTATTTTTGCAATAAATTTATTAAATAAAACTAAATATAATAAAATTACATA
>CALGRN010000357.1 GCA_937880835.1 uncultured Prevotella sp.
ATGACAAAACGCTTTTTGTAGTTCTAAAAAGCAATTAAACATTGCCTTCTTCGCCCAATTAGCAAAATATAAAGGTTGTTGTTGCTTTCTTTGAAATGTTTTTTGTAGCCATACCTATACTAAATAGTGTTGTTTTACATTTATAGGACAGACGGGTCTGTCCTATAAATGTTGATTGGTGATGTATATATTAACGTGAATTCAACGAATTTAATTCATTCGATAATTTGATGAATAACAATGATTTTTGTCGCTTTAAATTATAAATTAATGCGAGTTTTCGAAACTCACATTAATAAAGTTAGAAATAAACAGTTTGCAAAATGAATTTCAAAAGCTATTGTTTCGCGTTCTGAAACTTATACTTTTGTGTCTTGAAAGCTATACTTTTGCAACGCAAAACAATAGCTTTTGAAAAACAGTTTTTTATACTTTGATTTTCACTGTTATACAAAGTAAGTTTTTTGAGTGCTTATAATGTATGTTATAGTGTTATACAATGTATTCAGACAAGCAGCAGTCAAATAACTGTTTAGTATATAAAAAAACATGTTGTTTGGAAATGAATTCGTCGAACTAACGTTAATTATAATCATATTTTATTTTAAAATTTAGTGCTGCACCTTTGTCTGTAATATCATGTTTAAAAGCCTATAATGTACATTTGAATTATTTGATAAAAGTAGGTTTATGTGCCAAAAAGTAAATTTTAGCAAATAAGTCAAATATTCAATAAAAAATAAACAGTATCGTATCCCAGAAAGTTGTAAATCATTCTTTAATTACCTCCTTATATTGTTGTTTTAGGGATTTCTAAGGAGTCGTTCAAATTTTCAACTTACTTAAAACAAAATAGTACACCTATATGTTAAATAAAACATATAGGTGTACTATATAACTTATATGCAATTAACTTTTTATATTGGGTTCTTCAAGTCCAAGATGTTTCTTCTTATCAACAACCTTCAAAGCAAGACCGATAAGCAAAGCAATAACACCTAAACTTGCAAGCATTATAAGCGGAGCAGTGTAGTCAAGCTGTGTTGGATCGGTGACACCTACGTTTGTCTTATCCAACACTTTTCCTATTAACAAAGGGAAAAGCCACAAACCGATGTTCTGAATCCAGAATATCAATGCATAAGCAGAACCTATAATCTTAGCATCAACCAACTTCGGAACACTTGGCCATAAAGAAGCCGGTACAAGAGAGAATGATGCACCCAAAACCAAAATTGTAATGTATGCCACTACAACACCTCCCACTTGACTGTCTTTGAATATCGGAAGAACGAAAGCGAAAGTAAGATGACATAAAATTAGAAGCAAAGAGCCTAACACAAGCATAGAGGCTGCCTTTCCTTTATGATCCACAAAGCTACCGAGTATAGGGGTTATACCCACAGCTAACAATGGGAACACTGCAAAAATAGACTCTGCCGACTGACGCATATAGCCCATATAGCAATAAAGAATAAGACTCAAAATAGACAATACAAGCATAGTATATTTAATGCTTTTCTTTTTCATGAAGTTAAACATGAAAGCTGTAACTGCTACCACGAGCATAATGATATACTGCACGATCGTCACACTTGATGACGACCAGAATGAATCAGCAGGTAACTCTGTAAACGTGAGATTACATTGAAGCATATTTACAGCATATTTCTGGAATGGGAATATAGCAGAATAATATAGTACGCAAAGCAGTGCAACAAGCCAAAAGCCCATGCTTGTGAGTATTTTTCCCAAATCGCTTATCTTGAAAGGATCTTCTTTTTCTTCGGCTTCACCGGTCTGTGAGTCTAACTTCTTATCCATAAAGAAATAAACAACAAACATCATAAGTGCTATACATATCAATACAACACCGAAAGCAACAGAACGAGAAACATCAATATGACCTCCTAATTTGGCAAAGAATGGTGAGAATATCATACATGTAGCAACACCAAGACGAGCCAAAGCCATCTCCGAACCCATAGCCAATGCCATTTCACGACCTTTAAACCATTTCACTATACCGCGTGACACTGTTATACCTGCCATTTCCGTACCACAACCGAAGATCATAAATCCGCAAGCTGCAACTTTGGCAGATGCAGGCATACCCTCATAAAATGGAGAGACACCAAGTTGTTCGAAAATAGGAATATGGTTAAGATTGTTTGTAAACCATACATCAAGCGCACTGCCTGCAAAACTTTCTGTAATGGCATAATATTTAATTAATGCGCCAATAAGCATAACTGCACCAGAAAGTACAGCAGTAAAGCGAACACCCATCTTGTCAAGAATGATACCTGCAAAGATGAGAAAGAACACAAATACATTTAGGAATGTCTCAGAACCTTGCATGGTTCCGAATGATGTAGAGTCCCAACCTCTCTCTGATAACATCAAATCTTTGATAGGAGAAAGGATGTCAACAAAGATGTATGCACAGAACATCGCCAATGATAAAAGAAGTAGAGCCGTCCAACGCATTCCAGCGGAGTCTCTCAATGTTTTTTGAATTTTGTCTGTCATAATATTTAATCAATGATTTTTATTAACTTTAAATACGTGTCAGTTATTTTTTTAGCCAACGATCAAGCCAGTTGAAGAATGTACGCTGCCAAAGAATACCATTCTGTGGTTTAAGTACCCAATGGTTTTCATCAGGGAAGAGAAGTAGTTCGGCAGGAATACCGCGAAGGCGTGCCGCATTGAATGCACCCATTCCTTGATTTGCATTTATACGATAGTCTTTCTCTCCGTGTATGCAAAGAATAGGTGTATCCCATTTGTCAACAAACTTATGAGGACTGTTATCGTAAGTTCTCTTAGCATTTGCCGTAAGGTCTTTATTCCAATAGGCATCATCATATTCCCAATTTGAGAACCATACCTCTTCCGTATCAGTGTACATAGATTCGAGATTGAATGCACCGTCATGCGCTATAAAACATTTAAAGCGTTTATCATGATGTCCGGCAAGGTAATAAACACTGAACCCTCCGAAGCTTGCACCAACTGCACCGAGACGTTCTTTGTCAACATAAGGAAGATTTGCAACAGCGTCGTCTATTGCACTAAGATAGTCTTTCATACATTGTCCCGTCCAATCGCCGCTTATTTTTTCATTCCATTCACTGCCGTAACCGGGTAATCCGCGACGATTCGGAGCAACTACCACATATCCGTTTGCTGCCATCATTTGGAAATTCCAACGGAAACTCCAAAACTGACTTACCGGACTTTGAGGACCTCCTTCGCAATAAAGCAATGTAGGATATTTCTTATTTGCATCAAAATGAGGAGGAAGAATAATCCAAACTTGCATATCTTTTCCATCTGTTGTCTTAACCCAACGTTCTTCAACTTTACCCATCTCTATCTGATCATATATGTGTTTATTCTCGTTGGATAGTTGAATTTGTGCGGATGTTTTCTCTTTCTTAGCCGGTGTTACTGCAAAAATCTCATTTGCGGCAGACATGCTGTGACGTAACGCGAGCAAAGATTTACCTGCATTGCCGAATAAAGATATGGAAGCATAGTCATGAACACCTTCGGTAAGTTGTTTAACCTCTCCTTTAAGATTTGTCTGATATACATTCACCGTTGCATGCCAACAGCCGATGAAATACAAGTTCTTTGAATCGGCAGCCCAACAATAGTCGTCCACATTTGAATCGAACTTCTCTGTTACATATTGTTTTGTTCCGTCTGTAAGAGTATAAACACATAGTCTGTTTCTGTCACTTTCATATCCATCGCGCATCATGCTCTGCCAAGCAACATATTTACCGTCGGGGGAGAATTTCGGATTAACGTCATACCCCATATTGTATTTATTATATTCAGCAGAGTTTATCTTCTGATATTGCATTGTTTTTGTGGCGTCAACTTCCGGAAAGTCTTTAAAATCACCTTTACATAAGTTAGAAGTCTTACGCGTACCTATATTATAAAGATAGATGTCCGTATCTGTCGATATGGCATAAGCCAATCCTTCTTTTTTACGACATGTGTATGCGATGCTCTTTGAGTCTGGACTCCAAGCCAATTGCTCTACACCTCCGAATGGAGCGGTAGGACATTCGTAAGGTTCTCCTGATAGTATATCGTAACCTTCGTTTATGCCTGAATCTGTAACATCTGCAAGAAAAGGATGAAGAATACTTTCTACATAATGATCCCAATGGCGATAATTCATATCCGTAGCAAGTATTCCGGAAGCCAAAGGAAGATCGTCAGGATTCTTCTTAATCGTACCATGATAAGGCAATGATTTAACAAGGATTACTTTTTGTTCGTTTGGAGAGAACTTAAATCCTTCTATATCAATCTTGTCATTTGTCAACTGCTTACGCTCAGTACCGTCAGGATTCATCTTCCAAACCTGTCCCTCGTACAGATAGGCTATCTTTTTACCTCCTTCAATCCATATTGGATCAGTCTCGCTCTTTGCGCTTGTAGTCAGTTGGCGGTTGTTTTTGCCATCCTTATCCATGATACAGATAACCTGATGACCTTTATTTTCTTTCACGCTGTAATATCCTACCTGATAAACAAAAAGTTTACCATCGGGCGAAGCCTGTGCAGATGCGATTCTACCCATAGCCCAAAGAGCTTCCGGTGTCATACGATCGCCCTGCAATGTAATGTTGTTTTTACCAATGTTCACTTCTGATTGTGCTTTCATCTGTGAAATTCCTGCTAAACTTAACATAGCAGCCAGTGCAATTGTTTTATTCATATTATTAACGATTATTATATTCCATGTCATTTACATCAAAGAACAGGAAAATTATTTCAGATTAAAGTCCTCTCTTTTTGCGTTCCAACTCTTCACGCTTACGTTGCATTTCCTGCTGCTGTTTCTGCATTGCTTCGAGACGTGCAGCAAGCCCGCTCATTTTCTTCGGGTTATTTTTATTCTCCTGATATCTGGCTTCAAGAATGGCGAGCAATTTTTCTTCATTGGTCGTTTTTCGCAAAGTCCACATTATAGCGGCACTGAAAAACAGACTGACGAAATAATAGAAATTAAGTCCTGAGCTGTAATCATTGAACATGAAGAAGAACATCACTGGCATAAAATACATCATCCACTGCATAATCTTCATTTGTTCTGCCTGCTGTCCTATCATTTGGTCTTTTTGTTGACGCATAGTCATCCAAGTATAAAGAACATTGGCTATACAGAAAAGAATACATGTAAGGCTCAAATGATCGCCTATAAGCCATATATTGTTTTGCCATTCAATTATCGGATCATATGTTGACAAATCTTTTATCCAAAGAAAACTCTCTCCACGAAGTTGTATTGCATTAGGCACAAAATTGAACATTGCAATCCATATTGGAGCCTGAATGAGCATCGGCAGACATCCGGAAAGAGGACTTACTCCATATTTTGAGTACATAGCCATCATTGCTTGTTGTTTCTGCATTTGGTCTTCCGGCTTGTCATATTGCTTTGTAGCTTCATCCAATTTAGGTTTCAATACTCTCATCTTAGCAGAACTCATATAGCTTTTCTTAACAAGCGGGAATGTAATAACTTTCAAAAGCAGAGTTATAAGTATAAGGACTATACCCATATTTATATTCATTCCCGTAAGCCAATCAAATACATAGAGAGTAAACCAACGGTTTATTATTCGGAATAAGGGCCAACCAAGATTAACAAGGCGTTGCATTTCAAGTTCCTTACCAAATTTACTTTGTTCATCTACGTTTTGCAACAGTCTGAAATCATTAGGTCCGAAATAGAACTCAAACTCTGATGGTGTCTTACCGGAGGGATCGAAGAAAGTTTTCATTTTTGCCTCGTACTGTTTAAGATAACCTGATCCTTTCTCCTGAGAAACGCTTGTCATAAGTGAATTTGCTGCAAAATCACTTTTTGAAATCATAACAGCACTGAAAAATTGGTTCTTGAAAGCGACCCAATCAAGCCTTTCTTCTATATTCTCATCCACTTTATCGGAAGTCTCGCTCAAATAATCCGTACCTCCGTCTTTTTCCTTATAAGTGAGTGTGGCGTAACGGTTTTCAAAAGTAAATCCTTTCTCCTGCTGACGGCATTTGTCTTTCCATACTATGTCCATAGTATTATAATTAGGACTGAAAATACCATTCATACCATTAGCCTGCAACGAAAAATGAAGCATATAGTCCTTGCTTAATAGATATTTAAGCACCAAAGTTCTGCCTTTTCCTGCATCGGCTGTCATGACAACAGTGGAATCAGTAATCTCAGATGGAGTGAAAAACATATCCGATGTTACGATATTGTCTTCTTTGGCAGCAAGCATGAACTTCATGCTCTGTTCTTTTTCATCGAACAGAGTAATATCTTTATTGCCGTTCCTGTCTTTGAAATTTTTGATAACAGCCTTAGTGATTGTTCCGCCTTTTGTGTTTAATGTAAGTTCTATTTTGCTGTTCTTCAACACTATATTACGAGCACTGCCATTCATTGCGCTGTAAAACAGAGAGGAAGAATCGCTCTTTGCTTCTGCAACAGCCTTTTCTTTTGCCGCTTTCTCTGATTCTTTACGCATCTGCTCCGCCTTGCGTTGGGCTGCCTGCTCTTTCTCTACTTGCTCTTGTTGAGCTTTCTTTTCTTCTTCAGAAGGCTGACTGTACCAACTGAAACCAAT
>CALGRN010000358.1 GCA_937880835.1 uncultured Prevotella sp.
ATATAATAATTATTTAAAAGAATATAGATATTAAATATTTAATATTTTTATTATTTTTTATAGGAGGTTAAGACATGTTATATAAAACAATGAATTTAAAAATGGGATTTATACAAAACGACACAGCAAAACAAACATATAAAAAAGAATATGTTTATAATCCATTTATAGCACTACATAGAATATTAAATGATCATAGGAGACATAATATTTTTAAAATCCCAGTATCTGGCATAAAAAACCCTGGAAAAAATAACAAATTTTTATATATAAACGGCTGGAGCGTTGGAGCATGCACCAACACACACAAACCAGGAGCAAACAAAATAATAAAGTATCCAGAACATAGAGGCAATAAAACAGCGCCTTATAAGTTCGGGAATAAATACAAATTAAATAATGGCAAATAAAAAAGAACAGAAGGGTTCTGTTGACGTAAACGAGACCCTAAACAATTCTGAAGCTTTCTTCATGAAGTACAAGAAAGCAATCATCTATGGTGTTATAGCAATCATGGTCATTATAGCAGGCTTCTTCCTCTATAAGGAATATGTTGCAAAACCACGCGAAAGCGAAGCAAGCACCATATTGGCAAAAGGACAGGAATACTTCAATATGGAACAGTTCGACAAAGCCCTTAACGGAGACGGAGCAGGCTTTTCCGGTTTCAAAGCAGTTGCAACAGATTACAGCGGAACAGAAGCGGGCAATCTTGCAAACCTTTATGCCGGTCTTTGTTATGCCAATCTCGAAAAGTGGAATGAAGCCATTGAGAGTCTGGAATCTTTCAGCGGTTCTGACGATATGATGATAAGCCCTGCTGCCAAAGCCGCTCTCGGTAATGCTTACGCACACGTCAACCAATTGGATAAAGCCGTAGAATGTCTCAAAGAAGCTGCAAAAATGGCAGACAGCAAGGCAGACGAGAATGCAAACAACAGCCTTTCGCCGCGCTTCCTCATACAAGCAGGAGAAATACTTGAAAGTCAAGGCAAGAAGAATGAGGCTCTTCAAATATATCAGGATATAAAGAAAAAGTATTTGAACTCTCCCATTCGCCAAGAGATAGACAAATACATAGAACGAGTTTCAGAGTAATGGCTACCGCACTTCACAATCTTTCAGACTACGATATTAAAGCCGTGCCTGATGCAAGCAATATGTGTTTTGGCATCGTAGTATCGGAATGGAATTCGGAAATAACCGGTGCATTGCTCGAAGGCGCAGTAAAAACTCTCGAAAAACACGGCACTCTGCCTGAAAACATACATGTAAAGACAGTGCCGGGAAGTTTTGAACTCGTTTACGGAGCACACCAAATGGTACTCAACGGCGGTTATGATGCCGTGATAATATTAGGAAGCGTGATACGCGGAGAAACGCCTCACTTCGATTATATATGTGAAGGTGTCACCTACGGAATAGCTCATTTGAACTCCAAAAGCGAGATACCGATAATCTACGGACTGCTTACGACAAACGATTTGCAACAGGCTAAGGACAGAAGCGGAGGCAGATTGGGCAACAAGGGTGATGAATGTGCAATAGTTGCCATTAAAATGGCTAAGTTCTGATGGCAACAGTCGTATAACAGAATAAAAAATAATAAAATTCAATAACAAAGACAGGGCGGGATTATACATATTCCCGCCCTGTTTCATTTTATTTATGAAAGATTTCGCAGCAATAGACTTTGAAACAGCAAACGGCAGCAGAACGAGTATATGCAGTATCGGTGTGGTAATCGTGGAAAACGGAATAATAACCGAAAAGCTGTATTATAAAGTTCGTCCGATACCTAATTTTTACAATCGTATAAACACATCCATACACGGTTTGTCAAACAAAGACACCGACAATGCCATGACTTTTCCGGAAGCATGGGCTGAAATT
>CALGRN010000359.1 GCA_937880835.1 uncultured Prevotella sp.
TCTCAGTTTGGATGGCATTGTACGTTGGAGGATCCATGTGCATACTGATGGACTACAGAAATGCAAGTGCAAAGGTACTACTTTATTTTCACAATATTGCCATACTTGGTCGCGATATTTACTTTTATGGCTTTTTTGTTTGTTTTCTTTGAATTATAATAGTTTAAAAATCTTTTTATGCATATAATTTTCCGTTTTGGTAGATATTAATAAGGTGTATATTCGATAAATAAAAATAATGTGATAGCAAAAATCACATTATTAATTAATATTGCTTATTTTTCATCGAACCAACGTTAAATGAGTCACATGTTAGTAAATCTCAGATGATAGTTTCTGCCTTCGTAGCCAATTCTCATGAGACGTTTCATTCCCTCTTCTTTCGGTGTCAGAGCCAAAGCTACATGTCCCATTGTACGGCGGAAATTTATCTCTACGCACGGTGCAATTGAGAAACCTTCACCATTTTTACCTGCTATAATCATCATGTCTATACCCAAATGACCCTTATAAATGTCTTTAAGTTTATCTTTAAGTATTTCGCATATTGTTTTGCTCATATCGTGAAGCGTTTGTACGGAAACATATTTTGACAGCATTTCCTGTTTTTCTTTCTCGGTGGCAATGACATTTCCTACGTATGCACCGTTGAAAGTGTTGAAAAGAGACAGTCCTTCGTATTTCATAATACCGTTGTCGTAAAACGTAAACTCCATTCCGAAGTCTTTCACTTTCTCATAATAAGGTTCGATGACAATACCGCTTTGCTGTCTTAAAACGCCCTTTGCCCATGTCTTGATTTGAGAAGATATGTTTCCGTTTACATAACGTATGCCTCTTCCACTGCTGCTCCATGGGGCTTTAATCACGGAAGAACCATATCTGTTTGCCATAAATTCCAACTCGGCTATTGTTTCCACATACATGCTTTCGCCAATAAACATGTTGTCGAAAGGCAGTGGACATCTGCTGTTAAGTTTATTCGTAAGTTCGCTTAATATAGATGCACTCCATTTGCGATTGCTTATTCTTCTTATTTCACTCAAAGATTCATCGTCCGGTAGAAATGAAGATGGAAATCCGGCTTTTATAAAACGATGTTTGACTGCTTCGTCCCAGCCCCATGCAAAAACCTTATCGGGAGAATTGAAATTATGAATATATTGCATCAAATTATTGAACTCTACAAACTTGACATTATGTGCAATGCTGCCGTAATGGCGTGCTTTGTTGGCAGCAAACAAAGCGTCATCCACCATTACAATATCTCCGTCGTCAGCCCATAATGCAGGGAAGAAACCCATATCAGCTCTTAGACATCGCCCCGCATGTGGAGGTGTGAAGTATTTGTTATTATATGCAAGAGCTATATCGTGTTCCGGATTAAATATATGTATATTCATATTGCAAACTTACATAAATTTTTCAATACTCTATATATGTTTCCGTAAAAAAGTATTTGTCTGATTGTTAAACATTATGTAAATAATTTGCTATAAAGTCAGGTGATAATTTTTGTTTTTACCGCGAGTTCTACTAAGTCACATGAATGTAATTGAAAATAATCAATATATAAGCCGTTTTTCAAAAGTTATTGTTTTGCGCTGCAAAAGTTATTGTTTTACACTCTGAAAGTTATCCTTTTATGGTGCAAAACAATAACTTTTGAAAAGCAGTTTGTAACGTATTGATTTTCAATATTATAAATAATTGGTTTTCATACTGCTGAAAATGTATGCTGAAATATTATGCAATGTATTATTTCAAGTTGTAAATAAAGAACATTATGTATATAAAGTCCACCTTTATTTTAACGTGAGTTCGACGAAGTATAATTCGTTTGATAATCCGATGAATAACGATTTTTTTATAACTTTAAATTATTAATTAATCCGAATTCTATTTATTCAATCCAATATATTTAAGTATAACCGTTACAATCAGCATGTAGGGACAGACCCTGTGTCTGTCCGATAACCAACAGGCGTACACATTCTTCATTGTTAAATGCAG
>CALGRN010000360.1 GCA_937880835.1 uncultured Prevotella sp.
ATAGTGGATAAGTTCTACTCCCTCATCAAGCCTGAACCAGAGTATTACAACTACCGATGCCAACAGGTTCATGGTCTTTGCACTAAGGACACAGAAAATGCTCCCATATTTCCCGACGTATGGGTGCAGATAGAGCCTCTAATAGAAGGTCTCCCCCTTGTTGCTCACAACAAAGCGTTTGACGAAAGTTGCCTTAAAGCCGTGTTTAAGGTTTATGAAATGGAATATCCCGATTATATTTTCTTTTGTACTTATATTGCTGCAAGACGCATTTTGCGTGGAAAACTTCCTAATTTTCAACTGCATACAGTAGCCGCAATGTGCGGATGCGACATGCAAAATCATCATCATGCTCTTGCAGACGCAGAGGCTTGTGCAGCAATAGCTTTGAAAATACTATGAAATAACGCCTTCTTCATTTTCCATTTTTAATATATCAGAGTTGTATTCGACAGACGAAGAATAATAGTAGTCATATAAAAGAAATCGACAAAAACACTTGTTCTCCATCCAACTTTTGCTTTACTGTTTCTATCTGCGTATCTTATTGATTATCAGCTACTGACATAATGCCCTGTAAAAGTTATTGTTTTGCATTGCAAAAACTATCCTTTCAGAGTTCAAAAGCTATTGTTTTACATTGCAAAACAATAACTTTTGAAAACAAAGATAAATTAAAACAACTGCAAAGTATTCGTAATCGGTTTTCTGCTTTTGTGATTTTTCATATTCTGATATAATTGTAGTCAGTAACACATAGTGTTATTTTATTCTGTCATACAGTTTTTTGAAAACCGTCAAATCGTTTCTTCACAATGCAGTACCGATGCAAAACAACACACCGTATATAAACATGTTTCTTGCCGTATCACCCAATACGGCATTAAGTTCTGCACCTTTGTCTATGGCAACCATACGTTTGTAGGCTGCAATATGAAACGGCAAATAGCCCAATATGATAAGAAAGCTGCCATAAATATTAACGTTTTCGTTGTTCGAAAACACGAAAACGTTAATAACACAGGCAGTTATTCCTACTGCAAGATATAATATTTGCGATGCTTTTGCACCAATCCTGACAGTCAAGGTGCGTTTACCTGAGCGTGTATCATTATCTATATCGCGATAATTGTTTACTATAAGCAGAGTGTCAATCACAAGTCCGCATGACAGTGAAACAGCCAAAACATCAGCATTCAATGTTAAACCTGTATTATGTAACTCTAAATAATAAGTGGTACAAACAGGTACTAAACCGAAGAAAACAAGCACAAGCAAATCGCCAAGTCCAAGATAAGAAAGCTTTGTTGTATAAAGAAAGCAGAACAACACACACACCGCGCCCAGCAAAATCATCTCTATTCCACCGTAAAAAACAAGCGGAAGTCCTGCTATGCAAGCCGTAATGGTAGTTACAAAAATAGCTTTCTTCATAGCACCGACACTAACCCACCCTTGCGCACAAGCTCTTTTAGGACCTAATCGCGTTTCGTCGTCGTTGCCACGAACGAAATCGAAGTAATCATTAACAAAGTTTGCGTCTATCTGCATTATGAAAGCAAATGCAAAACACAATACGGCAGGAATGCCGGAAATGCGTTCAATGCCTGCCTCTGCAATAGCCATTGCTGTGCCAATCATGACCGGTACGGCTGCTCCCGTAAGTGTTTTAGGGCGTGAAGCAAGCAACCACGCCCTAAGCGAATTGGTTTTTATATTGTCATTTTCCATCTGTTTTCTTTTCCGTTTTTAAGTTCAAACTCGCATACAAGCATAGTTTTACCCTTTCGTTATGCGCAAAATAAAGCCCGTTAACGATTTGGAAACACTTGCAAAATTAAAAATAAAAGATTATATTTGCAAAAAAAACATACGCCTTTATATGACAGACAACAGCGTAAGTCTCGACTTAATGGAATTCATAGAGACAAATATACTCCCACGATATGCAGAATTCGACAAGGCACATGGACTGACACATGTTGTTCGCGTGATAAAAAACTCTCTCGCACT
>CALGRN010000361.1 GCA_937880835.1 uncultured Prevotella sp.
TTAAGCATTGGCTTGGCGAGCTCTCTCACATTTTCTTTTGTAATCCAACCGTTGTTAAGGGCTATTTCCTCCAAACATGCCACTTTCAATCCTTGACGTTTCTCCATAACTTCAATAAAAGTGCTTGCTTCGCTCAAACTGTCGTGTGTTCCCGTATCCAACCAAGCAAACCCTCTTTGCAGAGTTTTAACTTTCAGTTTTTTCATTGAAAGGTATTCTTGATTTACTGTTGTTATTTCAAGTTCGCCACGTTCGCTCGGCTTAATGTTTTTAGATATTTCCACAACGCTGTTGGGATAGAAGTACAATCCAACAACAGCATAATTGCTTTTCGGATTTTTCGGTTTCTCTTCAATGCTAAGACAGTTGCCTTCTTTGTCAAATTCAGCAACTCCGTATCTTTCCGGATCGTTCACATAATATCCGAAAACGGTGGCATTGCCTTGCTGTTCTGCCTCTGCAACACTATCGCGAAGCAGTTTGGTAAAGCCTGCTCCATAGAAGATATTATCACCAAGCACGAGGCATGCGGAATCGTTTCCTATGAATTTTTCACCTATTATAAATGCTTGTGCCAATCCGTCGGGACTCGGTTGTTCTGCATATTCGAAATTAACTCCCAGCTCATGACCGTCTCCGAGAAGGCGTTTGAATCCGGGCAAGTCATACGGTGTGGAGATAATAAGTATATCACGTATTCCCGCAAGCATAAGTGCAGATATAGGATAGAATATCATTGGTTTATCAAAAATAGGTATCAACTGCTTACTGATACCTTTGGTTATCGGATAAAGACGTGTACCCGAACCACCCGCCAAAACTATTCCTTTCATTTTTTATGGTTATATTTTTATCACAAAATAGAGCAGTAAAAGCTTTATTCTTAAAATACATTTTAATAATTCGCATGCAAAGTTAACAATAATATCTGACATATATTAGACATTTTAAAAAAAATATGACATTAAAGGATAAAAAAACTATTCAATAATGACATTTATTATACAAATGACATGAATTTGAACTGTATTTTTAGATATTTTGAAAATTAACTTCAATAATGTACAAATCGGGCAATATTTAATTTTTATATCATTTTAATAACGACGATTTCAATTTGTACCTATTTAAATGTCACATTTCAAAAGTTATCCTTTTGCATCCTAAAAGGATAACTTTCATATTGCAAAAGAATAGCTTTTAGGATGCAAAAGGATAACTTTTGAAATAGGATTTGTAACTTATTGATAATTAATCAGATACACAACAATAAAAAAAACGTTGTGCAGAAGTTGTGAAATATAAGCCGTATGATGCATCTTTTTGACAATTTGACTCACCGCAGAAAACAGTATCTTCATGTCTTTTTATCTACTTGCATATATACGCATTCATACAACCAATTAATGAAAAGAATACTTTTATATCGGCAGATGTTATCAATAAATAAAAGATATTCGCATTATCAATATTTGATTTTCATTAGATTTCATGTTTAAATTAGATTTTTCTTAATACAATTGTGATTTTAACAGGCTTTCATAACATGATTTAACGAGAGCAAACACACTCTTTCTTAATCATATTTTTGCATTTGTGATTTTTTTATTTGATAAAATATCGCAAATTAACATCATTATGTTATTTTTTTATTACCTTTGTAAAGTGAACAGCGATTTTTATTACAACAACTGATTTAAACGCCTTTCAATATCATGAAAAAGAATTTTTTAACTTTGATGCTTGCCTTTTCTTTTTTGGCAATCAACGCACAAGAGAATAAGAAATCGTGGATAAACAATGTGAAATTGAGCGGATACGGTATCGGAGAATATCAATACAGCTCGGAAAACAATGAAAATTCCAACTCGTTCAGCATACGTATGATACGTCTTATACTTGACGGAAACATACTTGACGATTTCGCTTGGAGGATACAAATGCAGGTCAACGGCAACACTTCTACGCTTGGAAGTTCGCCGCGTCTTGTGGATATGTATGCGGAATGGAAGAAATACGACTTTGCGCAAATCAGACTCGGACAGTTCAAACGTCCGTTCACTTACGAAAATCCAATGCACCCGATTGATCAAGGATTTATGGGACTCGGACAGAATATAATGAAATTGTCCGGCTTTACCGACCGTACCGGAGAACATGCGTGCAACGGACGCGATATAGGTTTGCAGATACAGGGCGACTTGATAAAGAATGCGAGAGGACGAAACTTGCTGCATTATCAAATCGGTGTGTTCAACGGACAGGGCATAAACGTGAAAGACGTTGACAACCGAAAGGACATTATCGCCGGAGTATGGGTAATGCCGGTAGCAGGAATGCGTATAGGCGTATTCGGATGGGAAGGTTCTTATGCCCGAAAAGGAACTTGGACTGATGACAACGGAAATCAGAAAACAGGTATAAGAAGCCTAAGCAAGCATCGCTATGCAATAAGCGGAGAGTATCTTGTAAACGATTGGACGTTCCGTTCCGAATACATTCATTCGACAGGATACGGTTTCAAGACCACTTATCAGAAGCCGGAAGACGCGAAGGACGCAGAGATAGACGCAGCAGCAGGAGACAAAGCAGACGGTGTGTATGCTCTTGCCATAGCACCAATCATAAAGAAGAAATTGTATGCAAAAGCACGTTACGATGTCTATCGCAACAGTGGAGAATGGAATAAAGCTACAACTCAATATGAGTTTGGACTTAACTATAAATTCAGCAGCAATCTGGAAATTGTGGCAGGATATGCCCTTGTGAACGACAAAACACTGGCAGACCATAATTACAGCATGGCTGACGTTCAGCTGAGTTTCCGCTTCTGAAAATAGAAAGTAATACAGAAACAACATAATATATTTTTAACTAAATAACATTTAATTATGAACAACATCCCTATTGTATTTTGGTTAATACCAATAGCATCAGTCACTGCACTTGTCATGGCATGGTTTTTCTTTTCCTCTATGATGAAAGAAGAGGAAGGTACATCGCGTATGATAGATATAGCACGACCCGTTCGCAAGGGCGCAATGGCATATTTGCGCCAGCAGTACAAAGTTGTCTTTATCGTGTTTATTGTCATTGCGCTTATCTTCGCGTTTATGTCTTATGTTCTGCACATTCAAAATCCATGGGTTCCGTTTGCTTTTCTTACAGGAGGATTGTTCTCCGGATTGTCCGGTTTCTTTGGCATGAAGACTGCAACTTATGCTTCCGGGCGTACTGCAAACGCTGCACGGCATGGTCTCGACAAAGGTTTGAAAGTGGCGTTCAGAAGCGGAGCTGTCATGGGACTTGTTGTTGTGGGTCTCGGATTGTTGGACATTGCAATATGGTTTCTGCTTCTTAATGCCGTTTACGCAGACGAGAATACGGCTCTCATCACAATAACGACCACGATGCTTACATTCGGTATGGGTGCATCAACGCAGGCATTGTTTGCCCGTGTAGGTGGTGGAATATACACAAAAGCTGCCGATGTGGGGGCGGATTTGGTAGGAAAGGTTGAGGCAAACATACCCGAAGACGACCCGAGAAATCCTGCAACGATTGCAGATAACGTGGGAGACAACGTGGGAGATGTTGCCGGCATGGGTGCAGACTTATATGAAAGTTATTGCGGAAGCATTCTTTCTACTGCTGCTCTCGGGGCTACTGCGTTCGCAATGAATGGCAACATGCAGCTCAAAGCTGTAATTGCACCAATGATTATAGCAGCGGTGGGCATCTTCCTGTCATTAATCGGAATCTTCATGGTACGCACAAAAGAGGGTGCGACGATGAAAGAACTGCTCCATTCGTTGGGTTTAGGTACTAACGTCAGTGCGGTATTGATT
>CALGRN010000362.1 GCA_937880835.1 uncultured Prevotella sp.
AGATTATGTTTATCTGTTGTATCGAAAAAGATGAAATAGCAACAGAACATGACAAGTATGTTGAGCAGAATTGTTACGGAAGAAAGAACATTAAGCGTCACCCCACCCTTTCTGAAACTCTCAAAAAATCCCGGTCCCACTTGTAAGCCAATCATAAATACAAATAGAATAAGACCAAAATCTTGTATGAAAGTAAGAATATTAATGGGCGCGGTAAATCCTATATGCCCGGCAAGAATACCTGCGAATAAGACAAATGTCACACCAAGCGAGATGCCTCCCACCTTAATTTTTCCCAAATAAACTCCTATGGCAATCACTATCGCATACAGCAACGCGATGTGTGCCACAGAATCTGTTGTGTTGAATAATTTTATTAGCCAGTCCATGTCATAATTTAATTTTGATTGCAAAATTAAATAAAATATTGTTCATATTATAACAATTATGCATTTATTTTAAATCATAAATATTAAAAATATATACATAAGTTTGTACATATCAAAACAAATGTATAATTTTGCCGCCAATAAAAACAGATTACAATCAAAAAATATAAAATTACGAGCACAAAACCGTATATTTATTTATGAGGAGTGTTCTTGTGATGGTTAAATAAATAAGTAACTATTTAAAATCTTATATACGTATTAAAAGTAAAAAATATGACAAGAAAATTTATTCTGAATGTCGTTTTGTCTTTAATAGCAACGATGTTCGTTAATGAAGTGAATGCGCAATATGTTGCGATTTGCGGAAAGAGAGTTACGACAACTGGCAATATTACGGGAGATTGGCTTAAAAACGGGATAATTTATTATGACGAGCAGGAAAAATCTCTTACATTGGATAATGTAACAATAGAAAGCACAAAAGGTCCTTGCATATCCAATTATGTTGATAATCTTACCATAAAGTTAATAGGTGAGAACTCCATTTCTGCAAAACGTGACGGAGACATGGCATTAGGTGTTTTAGCCACTGCAACAATCACAGGCGGAGGAACATTAAAAACCCATAGCGATACAAACTGCGGAATCTTGCTCGGAGCTGTACCTATAAATATTAAAGAGTGTACGGTGATTGCAACAGGTGTATGCGGAATCGGAGGATACGACGGTTTTAATAACGAGGTGTTGGCAATAGAGAATGCGACAGTTAAAGCACAAGGAACAAATGGTTCTATATACGACATTGCAGGCATTGTGCTTAAAGGAAGCAAAATAACCAAACCTGAAAATGCTGTTTTCGACAGAACCTGGTTGCGTATATCATTGAATGGCAAAGTCGTTACCGATGAAGTAGTTATCGAGCCTGCTGAAAATTACGAAGCATTTGATATTTGGATTTGCGGAAAACAATTGGATACAGAAAACTGCGCTGATATAAAAGCAAACGGATTAGCAAGCGGAAAGATGACATACGATTATAAAAACAAAACACTAACGCTTGATAATGTCAACATAGAGACAAACGATTTCGAATTGGATGGTCAGGGAATAGACAGCTCAGTAGATGGTTTGAAGATAAATCTGATAGGTAATAACAACATAACGGCAAAGAACAGTACAGCTTTGAACAACGGATATTACGAAATGACAATAGAAGGCGACGGTTCGTTGACTGCAACCGGTGGAGACGATGCTACGTCAAACTGGTGCGTAGGTATGCTTAACGCAGGAACAATGAACATCAAAGGCTGCTCTGTCACTGTAAGCGGTGCATACGTGGGGCTTGCTGCCGGTAAATATATATTTGACAACTGCACCGTGAAAGCAAAAGGCGGAAACGGCGAAAACAATAACGGCAGTATTTCATGGTTATGGAGCAGCCCAGAATTCATTAACTGCAGGTTGGCCGAACCAGCTGATGCGCAGGTGACGCTTTTCAAGCAAGACGGTATAAACCGCTACATGATAGCAGACAAAAACGAAAATGTTATCACCGATTGGGTAACGATAAGCCCATCTACGACAGGTGTTGACAGTGCAAATGAAAATGTCAACACAGATGTAAAAGCAATATACAATGCAGCCGGATACAAGCAAGGCGATCTGCAACGTGGCATTAATATAATAAAGATGAGTGACGGAACAACAAAGAAAGTAGTAAAATAGATTGAACGAAACAGCCCCCATGGCAGTACTAATCCCATTATTTTTCCTGTTCATCAGGATTAATAATGGGATTTTCTATGATAACAACACTACCTTGATTACATCCCGACACATCAATAAGCTGAAAACAATATTCCGAAAGCCATCCTCTCATACCACCTTATCTCAATATAACAAATCGGAGCTTCAATCTAACCTTTTCTTATCATATATTTTGCTCTCACTGAAAAACATTATATTTTCGCTATGCAAAACAATAACAAGAGAATAAATATATAAAACAAGGTTATGAATAAGATTTTATGGAATTATTATAAACAATCTACTGATGGGCAAAAGGCAATTGAATTGTTTATTCCATAACCGAATAATGTTTATAAGACAATGAAAATATTGCTACATTTCTGAAAGAATGGGATAGTAATATTGAACCATTGCAATTCGTAAATAGCATATTTATATATGATGTTAACTTTGACGAACGGTATCTATTAAACGAAGAAACGTTCGACCGAAAGAGTTTTGAACATTTTGTAGCAACGTATGACTTAAAGGTATTTGACCTGCAAGGAGAAAATATAGTTTGGTCGGAAGAAGATTATTTCATACAAGCTGATAAATTCCGACAAAAGGTAGCAACAAAAGATACTCTTTCAATGTATTTGTATTTCCATGATTCCTACTTCAAGCCAATTCTTCTTGCACGCCGATTCTATATTATTCAAAAGAGTTATGATACGTTAGGGATAGAACTACCTACTATTCTACGTGCAAAATATTATAAAGAATACATGATGTATTACTATGATTTTTGCGGTGTGCTAAATAGTCGTTCCTTAAAAACTATTTATTCTGATGAAATTATTGGTGTCAAGCTCAATCGGATTATGGGAGCAGAAGTCATAAAAGCA
>CALGRN010000363.1 GCA_937880835.1 uncultured Prevotella sp.
ATCCACAGGCAATAGCCCATATTAAGATTGTCTTCCGAAATGGATGATGACATTGACAGCAACTTTTCATAATTGCTTATTGCTTGTTCCGTTCTTCCGTCATTTATCAATGCCCATGCGAGCACACGTTGCACCGTTTTGTCATCGGCATTATTATATTCCAATCTGAACATGGCTTCCACTGCTTTGGAAGTATTGCCGAGTTTTATATCACAAAGAGCTTTATTCATTACGAAGAATTTGTCTTCGGAATTGATTTCGAGCAACTTCTCATAAGCATCCGATGCTGTATTATAATCTCCTTCACGCTGTCCTGCACGTGCAAGATAGCGCAATGCCTTCTCATTATCAGGCTCTTTTTCTGTTACTTTCTTGAATAACTCTGCTGATTTATTGCCGTAATGATATTCAACAAGACCTTTGTAATATATATAGCGTGTGTCATCTGTATCTTTACAATTACTCAACAATATCTCTATCTCACTGTAACGTTTCTGTTTCAGAAGAAAACCTGCAAGCTCATAAATTTTATCTTTCGGCATAGCATGACACAACAAGAGCCCTCCAAGAAACAAAGGATTCTCTTCAAAAGGATTATACAGTCCCTCTTTCTGGGTAAATAGTTTGTAGAAGCGATACAAATCCTGCAAATACATTCTGCGTATATATGCTGCACTTTTCATTTCTTCATTGCTTATCGCAGGTCCGAAAGCATCGGTGTTATCAAGAAGTTCGCGCATATTTTGCGGTATTTTATCTAAAACCGTCTCCATTGCGAGAATGAAAGAGTATTTGTCGCTGTCGCAGAAAGGACCGCTGTTGAGAAGATTATCAATAAGTTTACTGCCATTGAACTTCTCAACTACGCGCCTGATATCCGTATGATTTACGAAAAAAGGAACAAACCAATTAGACAATGTATAGAAAAACGGAAAACGTTTCATTTGCGAAAAACCTCCGAAATAAATGTCAGAGCCGGAACGTTGCATATCCATCATCTTGTTTATTCCGTTTTCCATCTGCTCCATAAGATGCTCCGACTCCTCCGGATGAAGTATTTCCTGAATATCGTCTTCATCCTTCTCGTGCATAATACCGTCTCTTGTTATGCTGAACTGCTGTCCTTTCATCAAATCGGGCATGATGTCCTGCTGTATCTTTTCATTGTCCTTCTCGGCATTCATACAATAAAACACCTGCATTTGCAATTCAAGCAAATCCTTTGCAACATTCTGCCTTGACAACAATTCTGTTATCATTGTTTTCTCTTCCGGAAACAACGAAGATGCTGCATCATTCACACCAAACGCCAAACCAACAAGTGCACGATGACGTATATGTGTATCCTGAACATTCTCATATATATTAATGAGACATCGCAACTTATATATATCAAACAGCTGCATAGCAGAAAGCGATATGGCACTTACAATCATCTGCGCATCAACAGTATCTATCGACGGAGAACAAATAAGGTTCTCATAAAACTCGGAATCACTTTCATTCCATTGCTTCGACAAAAACAAGCAATCGAATAATCTCGACATAAACCAGTGATGTGCCGAATAAAGAGACTCTTCTTTCTGTTTTCGATCGTCTTCCGTATCAAAATCAAGTATTGCAATATCAGAAACGAAGTCTTCAAGTTTTCTTTTTATATCGTCATGATCTAACTCTACCATACTTGTACGTATCTTTGCTTCCGAAAAGACACGATAACTTACGGTAAGCAGATTAAGTTCCATATCGACAGTAAGACGAAACAGTCGTCTCATGAGCTCGTCATAAAGACGCATTCGCTCAGGATCTTTAAATCCACGAAGCATATATGACAGCATAAGCTGATAGTCGTTGTTTATCTCATGTTATATCGTTGTTATGCGAAACGGTTTCCGTACTGTTCAGGATATGCAATGCTTCTCCCAAATTCCGACCGTACAACATTCTGTTTCGCGCATCATATATTATATTTCTTGTTTCTCGCATTTATTATATCCTTTTGTCTTGGTTGTGCAGCATGCTCATATTTTAAATTCGGAAGATTTTTAATTGTCTTTGAGTCACACGCACAATATTTCATTATAATACTCCCATAATGTTGCAGTCCGTATCTGTTTATGCTGTCGCAAGCTGCATTATATGCCTTTATGTACCTTTCCAACTGTTCTGATCGTCTGTTCTCCACTATCTTTTCGGTTCTGAAAACAATAACGCCGAATTTCAGATCTTTATCTCTGCTGTCCATAAGAACCGGATTTTTGTGCATTCTTGCAGTAGTTGCCTGCGGCTCCGGCAGCATCATTGCATCCATCTCGTTGTTCAACAGCATGTGAAGTCTTATGCCTACATCATTTATTTGCACTTTGAATATAGGATTTTTTGTCTTCACACTGTCGATTGCAATATTTGTAAGATAGTCTGTTGCGGAGTATCTCGCCATGGCAATCATCTTATCTCCGAGCTGACTTATTTCCTTTATACGCGTTTTGTTGTTTGCTATCAGTTGCCAATAAGCATTTGTAGATGTCACGTATCTTAATCTTATACCTTTACTCATCATTCGTTCTGCTCTGACCAAATCAGAAACAGAACCCTCGACAATGCCCTTTGAAAGAGCCTCATAGCAATCCATCTGTGCATTATACATACGAAGCCTTACATCGATATTTAATGTATCAAACAGTCTTTTCTCTTTCGCGACAAACATAGGAAGGCAATCAAGCGTGGGCATAACTGCCACTTTCAATGCAAGAGAGTCAGATTTTCTTAATCTTGCCTGCTCCTCACGTGACAGTCTTCTCTTCTCTTCATAAGACTGTCCGCATGCAACAAGCAAAAACGACATTAAATAAATGAAGGTTTCTCTCATCAGAACTAATCCATATTTATGTAAAAAGGGCAGCTATTAAAGACAACAATAGTAGCCCTTCACATTGTTTTTAATGTACAATATTAGCGTATGCAAAAATACATAATTATTTTGTAACAAAAAAAATAATTATTACTTTTGTGGAAATTTAGATTTTCAGAAATGGCAAAAGACAAAATTGCTTATGTTTGCAGTAATTGCGGACAAGATTCGCCTAAATGGATTGGCAAATGTCCTAATTGCGGACAGTGGAACACTTTCAAGGAAATAAGAATATCAAATGATACCGGAACGAATGCTGCACGTATAGCTGCACACTCTTTGAGAACGTCAGATGACAAACAAAACAACCGTCCGTTGTTACTGAATGAAATATCATCAAAAGACGACCCACGCATTGATATGCACGATGAAGAACTTAACAGAGTGCTCGGAGGCGGACTCGTGCCGGGCAGTATCGTGCTTTTGGGTGGCGAACCGGGTATCGGTAAGAGTACGTTAACGTTGCAGACGACATTGAGAATAACAGACAGGAGGATTCTTTACATAAGTGGCGAGGAGAGCGCGCATCAACTTAAAATGCGTGCAGAACGCATTTCTGCCAACAACAGCAATATTATGATATTGTGCGAGACTTCATTGGAGAAAATATTCAAGCACATATCAGAAGTATCTCCCGAAATAATAATAGTAGATTCCATACAGACAATAGCGACAGAAGAAGCAGAAAGTTCTCCGGGCAGCATATCGCAGGTGCGTGAGTGTGCCTCTGCCCTTTTGCGTTTTGCAAAGTCGAGCGGCGTACCTGTTATACTTATAGGGCACATTAACAAAGAAGGAACACTTGCAGGACCTAAGATTCTTGAACACATTGTTGATACTGTAATACAATTCGAAGGTGACCAACATCATGTTTACAGAATACTCCGCTCAATAAAAAACCGTTTCGGAAGCACGAGCGAACTTGGAATATACGAAATGAGACAGGACGGTTTGAGGCAGGTGAACAATCCTTCCGAACTTCTTCTTACACAGGATCA